>CAZGWX010000225.1:0-3244 GCA_964529515.1 uncultured Acidimicrobiaceae bacterium | reverse complement strand
AGCATGAGAACATTGGGACGGGCTGTGATGAGCATCGCCAGCGCCAGCTTGGTCTTCTCGCCTCCCGAGAGGGTTCCGGCGTCCTGGCCGATCTTGTCCGCCAATAGGAACAGTCCGAGCACCGAGCGCAAAGTCTGCTCGGGCAGCCTCGAGACGGAAGCCATATGCTCGAGCACGGTCTTACCCGGCTCGATCTGCTCGTGTTCCTGGGCGTAGTAGCCCAGCGTGGCCTTTGGTCCGAGCTGGACCTCACCCAGATCGGCGCTCTCCACCCCCGCCAGGATGCGGAGCAGCGTTGTCTTCCCGGCGCCGTTGAGTCCGAGGAGGAGCATCCGCTCCCCTCGCTCCACCGCGAACTCGATGTCGACGAACACCACGTTGTCCCCGAAGGCCTTGGCGAGGCCGGTGGCGGCGAGCGGAACACGCCCCGACGGCTCCGGCTGGGGGAAGGAGAGCCGGACCTTGTTGCCCGACTTTTGGACTTCGACCAACTCGCGCTTGAGCCGCTCGACACGGCTCTCCATGGCGCGAGCCACCTTGGCCATCTTCTCGGTCCGACCCTTGAACCGCCGGATGTTCTCTTCGAGACGTCCGATGACCTCGTCCTGATGGCGGCGGGCGCGCTCCTGCTGGTCGCGTCGCTTGTCCCTCTCTACGAGGTAGTTGGAGTAGTTGCCCCGGTAGGCCTCGATCTTTCCGTTCTCCAACGCCAGCACCGAGGTGATCGCCTCGTCGAGAAGGGGAAGGTCGTGGGAGATGACCAGGATTCCGCCCTTGTACGAGGCGAGCCAATCGATCAGCCAGGCCTTGGCGTCGAGGTCGAGATGGTTGGTGGGCTCGTCGAGAAGCAGGATGTCGGTCTCGGCGAACAGGATCCGCGCCAGTTCGACCCGCCGGCGCTGCCCCCCGGACATCGTACGGACCGGCTGGGAGAGCTCCTCGGCGCCGATGCCGACGCTGGCGGCGATGCGCTTCGCCTCCGCCTCGGCGACCAGACCGCCCTTGGCCTCGAACTCCTCGAGAAGACGAGTGAAGCGGGCGATGCCGCGGTCTCGCTCGTCGCCATCGAGGTCGTGGAGACGGACGCGGGCATGCTCGATACGACGCTGCATGGCACCGATCTCCCGAGCCATCAGGACCCTCTCCAGAGCGGTGGCGTCGGCGTGCTCCAGATCGGGGAGGGCGGCTTCCTGCGAGAAGTACCCGACGCGACCCGAACGGAGCACCGCTCCGGAGGTGGGCTCGAGGTCTCCGTGGAGCGTCCGCATCAGGGTCGTCTTGCCGGCGCCATTCCGGCCCACCAGACCGATCTTGTCGCCTGACTGCACGCTGAAGGAAGCATCCTGGAGCAGGGTCCGGATGCCAGCTTCGATGGCGAGGTCGCGAGCAATGAGCATGGTGGAAGGGGTCCGTGGAGATTCTATGAATTGCCCAGGCCAAACCAGGGTGAAAAAAAGCGGGGCTCTCGCCCACGAGCCCCTTGTTTCTGTCGGTGGCAGGACATAGGGTCAAACATATGTTCGATACGAAGGTTCCGGCCAAGTACGAATGGGAGCGGCAACTACCGCCGATTCCTTCCGGTGTCGAGTTGGGCGTGATCTGTGACGCCCTCGACCCGGTCGGCATGGAGGACTACGACGTTGTCGCGCTGGTGCAGGCGTACGCACGGGTGGTCTCCTACTTCCAGGCCGCCATGTACCGGACGATCGGCGTGGTCGCCGACCGCGTAGAGGCGGCCGGGTATCCCGAGGCTCTGTCGTCGGAAGTAGCGACCGCATTGAGGCTGACACGGGCAGCCGCCGACACGGAGGTCGACCTGGCTGCCGGGCTGCGGCGATTCCCTCAGGTGATGGGAGCCCTCTGCCGCGGCGAGATTGACGTCCGGCGGGCCCGGGTGCTCGTCGATTCTGCCGTCGGCATCCCTTGGAAGACGGCCGACAAGGTCATCTCCGAAGCACTGACCACCGCGTCGCGGATGACCGCCGGTCAGCTGCGCGCCCGGTTGCTCAAGCTCCGGCTGGAGGCCGATCCTGCAGAGGCGACTCAGCGTTTCCAGGCCGCCATTGAAGACCGGCGGCTGGTCGTCTCATCCAATCCCGACGGCACTGCCAATCTCCATGCCCTCAACCTGCCTCCCGAGAAGGTGGCGACAATCCGGGACAAGATCAACGAGCTCGCCCGCGCCGCCAAGACCCCGGGCGACCAGCGGACGTCCGATCAGAGGAGGGCTGACGTCTTCGTCGACCTCCTGACCGGGCCGACACTCACCGGGAAGAGGAAGGCCGGAAAGATGACTCTCATGGTCCCCCTCGACACCATCCTGGGCGGCGACACGCCCGCGGAGATTCCCGGAGTCGGGTCGATCGTCTCCGAGGTGGCCCGACAGGTGCTCGGCGAGCACACCGACTGTGGCTGGGAATACATCCTCACCGACAACGGCCAGCCGGTGGCGACCGGGACTCTGAGCCGACGAGCCACGGCCGCCATGAGACGTCACATTCGTGCCAGGAGACGCACCTGCGTGTTCCCGGGGTGCCGGATGCCCGCCCAGGAGGCCGACCTCGACCACACCAACCCCTGGCAGGACACCCACCGGACCGAACTCGAGGGTCTTGCTCCCCTCTGCCGCTATCACCACCGGCAGCGACACCGGGGTTGGTCCTACCGGCGCACCGAGGACGGCACCGGCTACATCTGGACCAGCCCGCTCGGCCACACCTACACCACCAACGGCCAGTCTCCGTAGCCGATTGGTGAGGGCGCCCGCCCCGGTACCGCTAGGTTGCCCCGAAGCGCATGCCCAGCCAGACCTTCTCCCACCGTGCCCTGAGCACCGCCCCGGCCCACGAAGTGTGGGCGGCGATGGACGATGTCGAGACCTGGAAGAAGATCCCCGGTGTCGACCAGATCGTGGCGTCCGAGGCCGACGACTCCGGCCGTCTCGAATCGTTCACCTTTGAAGCCACGATGGGCGGGCGCGCCTACCGGGGCCAGGCCCGGCGGCGTGACCGCGTAGAGGGTGAGCACATTTCGTGGGCTATCACCTCCCCCGACATCTCGGGTGCCATCGCAGTCGATCTCGAACCCGCCGATGCCGGCACCGCGATCACGGTCGCCCTCACCGTGACCGTCGACGGTTTCCTGGCCTCCATGTTCTTCCCCGTCATCACACAGGCACTGGGCCGCAGCTTTCCCGAGGCGGTCACCGAGTTCGCAGCTAGCTTCTCCACACCTCCGCTCAGTC
>CAZGWX010000224.1:0-12992 GCA_964529515.1 uncultured Acidimicrobiaceae bacterium | reverse complement strand
CCGTGGCTCCGGTCGTGGTGAACCCCGATGCCGTTTCGAAGAAGGCGTCCACGAAATGGGGTATGGCACCCGTCAACAGATAGGGGAGTGTCCCGAAGAGGGAGAAGACGAACCAGGCGAAGCCGACCGTGGCGAAGCCCTGCTTGACCGTTATCGACGCCGGCCGGTCGACGAATCGCCTGGTCACGAGCCCGATGGCGCTGGTGGCCGCCCCGGCGATCACGATACCAATGGCCGTCCTGGTTTCGCCGTGGAGAACCGAGACCAGAGCCGCTGTGGCCATGCCCACTCCCACGAAGACCAGGACGGAACCCAGGACATAGGCGACTGTGCGAAACAGTGACCGAAGCGGCCGATCGGTGGTCGGGCTCATTTGCTGAACAGCGTCGACGATTCGTCGATCACGCCCGGAAGAGCGAAGTAGATGATGTGATCACCCGCCTTTATCACCGAGGATCCGTCAGGGACGAAGGTCGTCTCATTGCGGGATATCCCGCCGATGACCACACCCTCGGGCAGTTGCAGTTCGTGGAGAGTCTTTTCCACGGCGCGTGCGCCTTCGTCCACTTCGATCTCGATCGCCTCGGCGTCGGTGTCAGAGAAGGTGGCGACCTGCTCGACGCGACCCTGGCGAACGTATCGGAGGATGTGGGATGCCGCCATCAGTCTCGAGGAGATGGCGGCGTCGATGCCGACTCCACTGAGGAGTTTGACGTAGGGGATCCGGTTGAATCTCGCTATCACCATCCCGGCTCCACCTGCCTTGGCAGTGAGACAGGCAAGCACGTTCACCTCATCCCACCCGGTGAGAGCGAGCACGACATCAGACTTTCCCAGTTCGAGTTCCGCCAGAACTGCGGGGTCGGTGGGGTCGCCGTTTATGATCAACGCGTACGGATGGGTGCCCGCTAAGTGGTGGCTCCTGTCCTCATCCTCGTCGACGATGACCACGTCGAACCTGTGACGTTCCAGCGTGTCGGCGGTCAGCTCGGCGAGGCGTGTCCCGCCCATGATCACCGCGCGGTTGAACTTGTATCTGGTGAGTCCGATCAGCTTTCCGGCGTCCTCGACGCGGTCTTTCGTCGTCATGAGGAGGACGTGGTCGCCGGGTCGCAGACGGGTGTCACCATGGGCGACGATCGTGGTTCCATCCCTGACGACCGCGGCGACGACCCATCCCCATTCAGCGGTACGGAGGCGCAGTTGGGCGAGGGTGCCACGGATCAGAGGGGCGCCCGCCCCGACGATGCCGCCGACCATGACCAGCTTGCCATCGGCAAACGGGATCAACTCGGACGCACCGCCCGCGCCGATGATGTCAACCAATCCCTCGGCGGCGGCGGCAGAGGGATCGATGACAATGTCGACTCCAAGGCGGTCCGCCCCTTCGCGAATACCCGGGTCTTCGATGCGGGCGATCGTCGTTTTGATGCCCAGTTCGGTAGCAGCGTGGCAGGCGAGCACATTGGCGCCGTCGGAGTTCGAGACCGCTATCAGCAGATCGGCGTGCTCGGCACCAGCTTGCTGGAGCGTTCGCATGGATGCGCCGTTCCCGGTCACGACGAGGGCGTCGATGGAGTCCTGGAGCTGAGCGGCGCGAGCCTCGTCCGATTCGATTACAACGACATCGAGATCCGATTCGGTCGACAACCGCTCCGCGAGGTAGGAGCCAATGGCGCCGGCGCCGACGATGATGATCCGCATAACGGCAAGAGGCTAGGCGACCCCTACCATGTGCCCAATGGATCTCGCCTCCCCAGAGGCTGTCGCCTCCGCCCTCCGCTCCGAGGGTTACTTACCCGACCATCGCATCGCCCAGGTCGTCTTCCTGGCCGCCCGCCTCGGCAAACCCGTGCTGGTGGAAGGCCCGGCCGGAGTTGGAAAGACCGAGCTCGCCAAGGCTGTCGCCGCGGCCACCGACCGGCGATTGATCCGTCTCCAGTGCTACGAAGGGCTCGACGAGGCGAAAGCCCTCTACGAGTGGAACTACAAGAAGCAGCTGCTTCGCATCCAGGCGGACGGCTCCCAGGACTGGAATTCGATTAGCCAGGACATCTTCTCGGAAGAGTTCCTGCTCAGCCGGCCGCTCCTCGAAGCCATCAGGTCTCCCGAGCCGGTTGTGCTGCTCATCGATGAGGTCGATCGGGTCGAGGTGGAGACAGAGGCCCTGCTGCTCGAGGTCCTCTCCGACTTCCAGGTGTCGATCCCCGAACTCGGCACGATCGAGGCGTCGAGCCACCCGTTCGTGTTCCTGACCTCCAACAACACCAGGGAGCTGAGCGAGGCGCTGAAGCGACGCTGTCTCTTCCTTCATATCGACTATCCGTCGCCGGATCGGGAGAAGGAGATCCTCTCCGCCCGGGTCCCGGGGCTCTCCGAGCACCTGGCCGATCAAATAGCTCGCGTTGCGCGGTCGATCCGCAGCCTCGATCTGAAAAAGTCTCCGTCGGTCTCCGAGACCATCGACTGGGCGCGCACTCTCCTCACCCTCTCAGTCGACGAGGTCGACGAGGCGATCCTGGCCGACACTCTCCACGTCCTCCTCAAGTATCAGGGGGACATCGAGAAGGCCGCCAAGGAGCTCACCTCCACCCCGGTGGACTGATGCTCGGAGTCGTTTCGGGATTCATCGACGAGCTTCGACAGACCGGAGTCCCCGTCTCCATGGTGGAGGCAATCGACGCCTTGTCAGCGGTCGAGGAGATCGAGCTCGGCGATCGTGCCGCATTGCGGGAAACGCTCCGGGCAACCCTGATCAAGAACGCCCGCCACGAACGCGCCTTCGACACCGCATTCGACGTCTACTTCTCGCTGGTCCGGGCGACGCCGTCGGAGGATGGAGAAATGTCGGTCGCCGACGGAGGACCGCCTCTTTCCGGCGGGGGCCAGTCAGGCGACTTCCAGTTGGACAAACTCGTGGCCGACCTCCTCAGGGCGCTGGCTGACCTCGATGCCGACGGGATGCGCCAGGCGGCCGCCGAGGCGGTCGACCATCTGGCTGGCATGGAGCCCGGCCGTCCGGTGGGCGGCACCTACTACCTCTACCGCACTCTCCGTAGGCTCGACCTCGCCGCCCTGGAGGCCGCCCTGATGGACGCCCTGGTCGGGGATGCCGAGCTCTCGGCTTTCGAGAGGCGGCTGGTCGAAGAGGAAGTCGCCGAGCGACTGTCCCGGCTCCGTGCCGACATCGAAGAGGAGATCCGCCGTCGCTTGGTGGCCGACCGCGGGCGTGATGCCGTGGCCCGGACCCTCCGGCGGCCTTTGGTCGAGGACATCGACCTGATGCACGCGACCACGACGGATTTGGCCGAGATGGAGGAGGCCATTGGCCCTCTGACCCGGAAGCTGGCCGCCCGTCTGGCCCGTCGGCGCAAGCGCCGGACGGGGCGTCTCGACTTCAGACGAACGGTCCGACGATCTTTGGCCACGGGTGGAGTCCCCGCCGACCCCCAGTTCCGCCATCCACGACCACATCGACCAGAGGTGTGGCTCCTGTGCGACATCTCCGGTTCGATGGCGACCTTCTCCCGGTTCACCCTTCAGTTCACCCACGCCATGTCGACCCATTTCTCCCGGCTGCGGACCTTCGCCTTCATCGACACGATCGACGAGGTCACCGAGTTCTTCGGCCCCGGCGTCGACTTCGGCCAGGCGGTGAGCCGGGTGGCCACCGAAGCCGAGGTGGTCTGGCTCGACGGGCACTCCGACTACGGAAACGCGTTCGAGACGTTCCACCGGCGGTACGGCGCCCAGCTGACGCCGAGAGCGACGGTGATCATCACCGGGGATGCGCGCAACAACTACCGGCCACCGCGGGATGCGGTCCTGGCCGACGTGGAAAAGGCGGCACGGGGGGTCGTTTGGCTCAACCCCGAGCCCCACGCATACTGGGACACAGGCGACTCGATGATGTCGGCGTATGCCCGCCACTGCACTTCGGTCCATGAGGTGCGCACACTGCGCCAGTTGGAAGAGTTCGTCGAACAGATGGCCATTCCGGGACGATCTGGGCGTTAACAGTTAAACCCAGGGGTTCGACCTGCCGATATGAACACGAGTCCGGCGCTGGGTTCGGACAAACTAATCGAGGTTGATCAAGATGGGCTCAAGGATCCTGGTTGTCGAAGACTCCGCCGTCATCCGGCGGCTGATCGAAGTGTGCCTCCGGGCTGCCGATCTGGAGATCGTCACCCGAGACGACGGCAAGAGCGGCCTTCACGCCGTCAGTTCCGAGTCTCCCGACCTGGTCGTCCTCGACATCGGTCTTCCGGGCATGGACGGATGGGAAGTCCTCGACCGCATCCGCCGTGACGAGGCCACCAAGGGAATTCCGGTGGTCGTGCTCACCGCCCACGCCGAAGAGGAATCACGGCGACGGGCCAACGAGGGCGGTGCGGATGCTTTCGTGACCAAGCCCTTCCAGCCCAACGACTTCCGCGCCACGGTCCTCAGCCTCCTGGAGTGACCCCGCCGTCCCGGTAACCTGCCGGACGGTGCCGACACCAGAAATCCCTTCCTTCATCGGCGCGCCCGTGCAGAGGCGTGAGGATCCAGCCCTGATCACCGGGTCGGCCACTTACGTCGACGACCTTCTCCCCGCGGGGACCCTTCATCTGGCGGTAGTCCGTTCGCCATTCGCCCATGCCGAAGTGACCTCGATCGACACCTCGCTTGCCGAGGAGATGGCCGGAGTGGTTGCCGTCATCCGTCCGGAGGATGTGGCGTCGCTCAAAATGCCCCCGGCGCCGAACCCGGCCCGCAACATTCCGCCCCGGCGTCCGCTCGCCCAGGGCAAGGTCCTCATGCCCGGGGATCCCGTGGTGGCTGTGGTGGCCCGGACCGCTGCCCGGGCCCGGGACGCGGCCGAGGCAGTCTTTGTCGACTACGAACCGCTGGATCCGGTGGGTGACGTGGTCGAGGCGGTGAGCGCCCCGCCGATTCACGAGGGCCAGGCCGACAACGTGGCCTACGACCGGTCCGAGGGCGATCGGGCCGCGTTCGACGCGGCGTCCGGCCCCGTGCGCGTGTCAGGCGTGGTGGAGCATCCGCGGGTCGTACCCGCGCCCATGGAGACCCGTTCCATCCTCGCCGAGTGGAAGGACGGCGGCCTCCTGGTGCACATGCCCACGCAGGCTCCGCATCTGATGCAGGAGCAGTTCGCTTCCGACCTCGGCCTTCCGCAGGCAGCGGTGCGGGTCGTCACCCCGTTCGTCGGTGGCGGCTTCGGTGCCAAGTTCGACGCCGCCGAAGAGGAGTATCTGGTGATTTGCGCGTCCCGGCTCACCGGCCGGCCCGTGAAGTGGGTCGAAACCCGCCGTGAGCACATGGCCACTATCGGCCACGGCCGCGCCCAGCGGCACGAGTGGGAGGTGGTGGCATCCGCAGACGGGCGTATCGAAGCTCTCTGGCTCGACATCCTCATCGACCTCGGCTGCCGTCACCGCTACCTGTCGTTCATGGAGATCACCCCGCGCATGGGGACCGGCAGCTACGACATCCCGGTGTACGGGTGGCGGATGCGGGGAGTGTGGACCAACCGGACACCCCGAGGCATCTACCGGGGAGCCGGCCGCCCTGAGGCGACGCTCACCATCGAGAGTGTCGTCGATGCCGTGGCTAGGGCGATCGACCTCGACCCCGCCGAGGTGAGGCGCCGCAACTTCATCCGGCCCGACCAGTTCCCGTACGCGTCCTCGGGAGGAGAGGCCGCCGGCGGCTACGTCTACGACACCGGCGACTACGAGAAGACCCTCGACAAGCTCCTTGAGGTCGCCGACTACCCGGCATTGCTCCGCGATAAGGCGGAGGCCCGTGCCGCGGGTCGTCTTCTCGGCGTCGGTCTGGCCGCCTACGTGGAGGTATGTGGTTTCGAAGACTGGGGCGCGGCCCGGGTCCAGGCTCACAGCGACGGCTCGGTGACGGTGTACGTGGAGACCCTCGACCAGGGTCAGGGCCACCGGACCGCGTTCGCCCAGCTGGTGGCCGGGGTCCTCGGGATCGACATCGGCCGCATCGTGGTCGAGCAGGGTGACACGGCCGCCGCCCCGTCCGGGTGGGGGACCTCAGGTTCGCGATCGATCGCCCAGGGCGGCTCGGCGAGCCACGCCGCGGCCGAGAAGGTGGCGGACAAGGCAATGCGGATCGCTGCCCACATCCTCGAGGCCGCGCCAGAGGACATCGTGCTCGCGGGCGGTGCCGCCACTGTCGCCGGGACCGATGTCTCGGTCGCCTGGGAGCAGATTGTGTCCGCCGCGGTGGCCGGGACCGATCTGCCCGAGGGTATGGAGCCCGGACTCGACGAGGAAGTCCACCTTCGCTCCGGTGGGCTCAACTTCCCGTACGGCATGCATCTCGCGGTGGTCGAGATCGACCCGGAGACGGGATCGGTCCGCCTCGACCGGATGTGGGCCGTGGACGACGCCGGAGTGATCGTCAACCCGATGCTGGCCGACGGTCAGCGCCACGGAGGGCTTGCCCAGGGCATCGGTCAGGCCATGTGGGAGCAGGTGATCTACGACGCCGACGGCAACCTGGCCAGCGCTTCGTTCATGGACTACCTGATCCCAACGGCGGTGTCGCTGCCTTCGTTCCAACTGGCCGGGACAGTCACGCCCACCCCGACCAACCCGTTGGGGGCAAAGGGCATCGGCGAGGCGGGTGCCATCGGCTCCACACCGGCGGTGCTCAATGCCGTCCGCGACGCCCTCGACGGGGCCGAAATCCAGATCCCGGTCACACCGGAGAAAATCTGGAAAGCTTTACGTGAGCGCCAGCCGATCGAAGGCAACAAAACCACCTGACCAGGTACTCCGTACGCTGTACTCCGTACGCGCCAGAGGCAGTCGGCTTACGGAATACGGATTACGGAGTACGGGCTCCCGTCAGGGAGCCCAATGGGCATTGGCGCCGCAAAGCAGGACGACCACCTTCTCATCCGGCTCGGGCCGGTAGGCACCGCTCAGCAGTGCCGCCATCGGCGCCGCCGACCCGGCTTCGACCACCACGCGCAGCTCCTCCCATATGTGTTCCTGGGCCCCGACGATGTCGTCATCGGAGACGAGGAGCGACTGGCTGACCCACTGACGAGCCGCCTCCCACGCGATGTCGCCCACCCGGCGAGATCCCAGCGAGCTGATGGCGATACCCGAAAGCTCGACGTCGACCGGTTCCCCGGCCTCGAAGGCGGCATGCAGTGAGCCGGTTCCTTCGGTCTCCACACCCACCACCTTGGCGGAGCCGCGAAACCACGAGGAGATGCCGGCGATGAGGCCCCCGCCTCCGACCGCCACAAGAACCGTGTGCACATCAGGGACTTGCGCGTCGATCTCCATTCCGATCGTCCCGGCCCCCGCCACCACTTCGGGCTGGTCGTAGGCGTGTGCGAGGACCCCGCCGTGCGCCTCGGCGAAGGCGATGCTGGCGGCCAGGGCATCCGGGTACATCCCCGCGATCACGTGGATGGTGGCCCCGTAGGCGGCGAGGGCTTCGAGCTTCTCCCGTGGGGAGGTGTCCGGCACGAACAGGTGAGCTGGGATCGAGAGATGCCGGGCGGCGTGGGCGATGGCCTTGGCGAAGTTGCCGCCGGATGCGGCCACCACCTGCCGGGGCGGTTTGGTCTCGGAGAGCAGGCGATTGAATGCTCCGCGGATCTTGAAAGTGCCGGTCGGCTGCAGGGTGTCGAGCTTGAAGTGCAGGGGTGCCCCTGTGCCTGTGTCGGCTTCCACGACCGGCGTCCGACGCACGTACCCGGCAATTCGGGCCCCCGCGGCCAGGATGTCGTCTCGGGTGGGAACGGTCATGAGCGTCACGGTAGAACTCGTTTACTCTCGCCGCCGTGACCAGCCAGACCGTTCCCCGCGCCAAGGTCGGGATGCTGGGATTGGTTACCATCGCCGCCTACGGCTGCTGGCACTATTCGTTCGGGGTTCTGCTCGACCCCATCATCGACGACACCGGTTGGAGCGAGCCGTTCCTGACGCTGGCATTCGGCGCTTCGGTCTTCGTCGGAGGCCTGGGTTCGGTGTTCGGTGGGTGGCTGCTCGACCGCGCGGGGAGCCGGAAGGTCTTCGGTTCTGCTGCGGCTGTCGTCCTCGTCACCTTCCTAGGCGCGGCGGCCACCACATCACCACTGGCGTTCGCTGTCCTCACTGCAGTCGGTGGCGGAGCGGTGGCCGCTCTCGCGTTCTATCACGTCACCCAGACGGTGGCGGTGCGTCTCAGCCCTCATGCGTCGACCCGGGCCATCGCCATCCTCACGGTCTGGGGTGCCTTCTCTTCAGCTGTCTACCTGCCCGCTTCGGCATGGCTGGTCGAGGAGTTCGGCTGGCGTCCGGCCCTCGTGGTCCTATCTCTCTCGGCGGTGGCAACGCTCATCGCCGCGGCCCTGGTGATGGACACCAAGACGGCCGAGATGCCCGCCAGCCGGCACATCGTCACCGAGATACGGGCGGCCCTCAGGACGACGGCCGCCCGCTCCTTTCTCCTCTCCCAGGGTGTGATCGGCGTGGCGATGGGGGTCGTCCTGGCCTATCAGGTGCCGGCGATGACAGCCGCCGGGCTTCCACTCGCCGCCGCCTCCTTTTGGGCCGGGTTCCGCGGGTTCTCCCAACTTCTCGGACGACTGCCGCTTATGCCGTTGGTGAGCCGATTGGGCGTGGTGCCGTCGATGCGCCTCGCCTACGCGGCGATTGCGGTCGGAGCGGTGGTCCTGGCCTTTGCAGGGACGCCGTGGGTGGCTGCGATCTACGCCGTGGTGGCCGGGTTCGGCATCGGCGCCATCTCGCCGCTGATCGGCATCTACTCCCGGGACGTGTTCGGGGTCGAGAGTCTGGGGACGGCGATGGGTGCGGTGAGCCTGGTCTTTCAGATGGCAGGGGCCGTAGGACCACCTCTGGCAGGGTGGCTGGCAGTGCAGACGGGATCGCGGGCGGTCGCCGTGGTTGGGGCGGGGGTCCTGTCCGCGGTGGCGGCCGTTGTCCTCAGGTCGCCGGCTGAGGTTCCTCGTCCATGACCTCGCCGAGCCGCTCGATGAGGTCGACCACCCGGTTCGAGTAGCCCCACTCGTTGTCATACCAGGTCATCACCTTGACCAGGTTTCCGCCGAGCACCTGGGTGCCGCTGGCATCGAAGATCGACGAGTGTGGGTTCCCGATGACGTCGGTGGACACGATGTGGTCTTCGGTGTACTCGATGATCCCGGCGAACGGCCCGTCGGCGGCGGCCTTCACCGCGGCGTTCACTTCCTCCACGGTGACGTCTTGGTCCAGCTCCACCACGAGGTCGACGATCGAGCCGTCAGGTACGGGCACCCTCATGGCCATGCCGTCGAGTCGTCCGTCGAGGCCCGGGAGGACCTCGCCCACCGCCTTGGCTGCACCGGTGGTGGTCGGGATGATGTTCTCAGTGGCGGCCCTGCTGCGCCGCAGGTCCTTGTGCGGGACGTCGGCGAGCCGCTGATCGTTGGTGTAGGCGTGGACGGTCGTCATCATGCCCTTGCGGATGCCGAAGGCGTCGTCCAGGACCTTGGCGAGCGGCGCCAGCGCATTCGTGGTGCATGAGGCGTTGGATGTGATCAGGTCGTCGCTGTCGAGGTCTGCGTCGTTGACGCCGAGGACAACTGTCTGGTCGATGTCGCCCTTGGCCGGCACGGTCAGGACGACCCGCTTGGCACCGGCGTCGAGGTGCTTCTGCAGCGACTCGCGGTCACGGAAGACACCGGTGGCCTCGACTACGACGTCGACGTCGAGCACGTCCCAGGGAAGCTTGGCGGGGTCGCGCTCCATCAGCATCCGCACTTCGTGGCGGCCCGCTGTCATCACACCGTCGGCGACGCTGACGTCCTGGTCGAAGCGCCCCATCACCGAGTCGTACTCGAGGAGGTAGGCGAGGATGTCGTCGTCGGAGAGGTCATTGATGGCGACGACTTCGATGTCCGAGTCCTCCCTCTCGGCGATGATGCGGAATACCGCCCGCCCGATGCGGCCGAATCCGTTGATGGCAACACGGGTCACTTGACACCTCCTGCGATGCGCTCGGCCACTTCGACGACTCGGTGGGAGTAGCCCCAACCGTTGTTGAACCAGGTCACTGTCTTCACCAGGGTCCCGCCCGTGACCATCGTGGCCAGGCTGTCGTACACACCCGAGTGCGAGTTCATCCGCACGTCCGACGAGACGATGGGGTCGGCAACGAACTCGATGACCTCCGGAATGGCCCCGATGGCCTTCTCCATGGCGTTGTTCACCTCTTCGACTGTGGTCTCCCGGCCGACTTCGGCGACCATGTCCACCGTCGAACCGTCCGCAACAGGGACGTTCATCGAAACGACGAGCAGCTTGCCCTCCAGCCCGGGGAGGGCCTGCGTGATGATCTCTGCCGAGTTGGTCTCGGAGGGAATGATGTTCTCGGCCGCCGACCGGCTGGTGCGGAACGAGTCGGATGGCACATCGGCGAGCCGGCCCGACTTCGACATCGCCTTGACGGTTGTGATGAACACCCGTTGCAGGCCAAATTCCTCGTCGAGCGCTTGCAGGATCGGGCCCGCCGCGTTGGCCGTGTTCGAGCCCATGGCGACGATCGGCGGAGCCGAATCGAGGATGTCGTCGTTCACGCCGCGGAGCACCAGCGGGATCTCGCCCGGGACCTCGGGGCTGGAGGTGAGGACCACATTCCGGGCACCGCTGTCCAGATGACCCTGGAGCGACTCCTGGCTGCGGTATCGGCTGGTGGTGTCGAAGACGATGTCGACGTCCGCCGCCGCCCAGTCGGTGTCGGACGGTGCCATGGCGGTCCCGAGCAGGACGGAGCGGCCGTCGTAGTCCAGGGCCCCGTCGGCGTACGAGAGCTTCCCGGGAAAGCGTCCGTACATCGAGTCGTACTTGAGGAGGTAGGTGAGGGCCTCAGGGTCCGCGACGTCGTTGATGGCCGTGATCACGATGTCCTCCCTGCCATGGAGGAGTCGGAACATGTTGCGACCGATGCGGCCGAAGCCCATGAGCCCGATTCGGGTTGCGGTCATCGCTCTCCTTTCCCTATCGAAGTTAGCGGGGGCGGCCCGGTACTCATCGCTCACCCCTTCCCACCCCGACTCGATCGGCATAGGTTGGGGGCAGGGAGGGAGAGATGCTGCTGATCAACCTGGCGATCGCGGCCGTGTGCGTGTCGGCGCCGGTCGAAGGACCGGTGACGGCCAAGTTTGCCCCGGTAGGTGAGTACGCCGGGCACTGGGGGGTCGACTTCGCTGCGGAGCCTGGCTCGGCTGTCCGTGCCCCGGCTTCCGGCACCGTCACGTTCGCTGGTTCGGTGGCAGGGATGCGAACGGTCACCATCGAGCCTGTGCCGGGTCTGAAGGTGTCGGTCTCGTATCTGGCGACGACAGAAGTGTCGGGAGGATCCCGGATCACAAGGGGGCAGCGGATCGGAACGTCGGGTGTCCCTCACGGCGTGGCCGGCGTCCATTTGTCGGTCCGGGTAGACGGCCGGTATGTCGATCCGGCAGGCTTCCTCGGCTGTCGATCGACCGACATCAGCAGGGCACTCCGGCTGGTCGAGCCGCCCATGCCCTATCCTCGCCGGCGTGCGTACCGGCATTCTCGGTGGGACGTTCGACCCCATCCACATCGCCCACCTGCACGCCGGTGAGCGCGCCCTCTACGAGCTGGGGCTCGACCGCGTGCTCTTCATGCCGGCTGGCGACCCGTGGCAGAAACTCGGCCGCCGGGTCTCCGCCGACGAGCATCGACTGGAGATGGCCAGTCTCGCCGTGGCCGACGTGGCTGGACTCGAGGCCGACAACAGAGAGGTGGTCCGGGAGGGCCTGACGTATACGGTCGAGACTCTCCAGACATTCCCTGACGACGAGGAGCTTTTCCTGATCCTGGGTGCTGACGCCGCCGCGGGCCTTCGCACCTGGCATCGATCAGCCGAGGTCCTGGGACGCGTGCAGGTCGTGGTCGCTCCCCGGCCAGGCACGGACATCACCGCGGTCACCGAGATAGTGCCCGATGTCCACGTCCTGGAGATGGCCCACCTCGAGGTGTCCGGCACCGCAATCCGACATCTCGCGGCGACAGGACAGCCCTACAGGTTCCTGGTCACCGAGCCCGTCCACCGTTACATCGAGACGCATAACCTCTATGCGCACGCTCGAGGAGGCGATATGGTGGAGTCTCCATCGCAACCGGAGGAACCGTCGTAGAGCAGAGTGTCGAAATGGCCCGGGTGGCGGCAGACGCCATCTTCTCCAAGAAAGGGGCCGACATCATGCTGCTCGACGTGGCGGGCCAGTTCTTCCTGTCCGACGTCTTTGTCATCGCCACCGGTACGTCGCGTCCTCACGTCCAGGCGCTGGCCGAGCATGTCGAAGAAAGGCTGGGGGAGGAGTACGACCTCAAGCCACTACGGGTCGAGGGAGCCACCGAGGCTGAGTGGGTCCTCCTCGACTATGGCGACATCATCGTCCACCTCTTCCAGGCCTCTGCCCGTGAGTACTACGGACTGGAACGTCTGTGGGCCGACGCCCCGAAGGTGAAATGGAACGAGCCAGCCGAGGCCGAGTCCGCTGTCAGCGAGCGGCCGGCCTCGGTCGAAAGCCAGTAGCGATTCCGCCTTCCGGCGCAACCCTGAGTTTCCGTGGTGGGGCACGCTGGTCCAGCCACGGCCACCGCCAGGCGTTCGTGTTTCGCCGCCAAATCGGCGGGGCGCTGGCCCGCATCGTTCACCCGGGCCGGGGGGAGGGTGTGGTCCTGCGAGTAGGTATTGGCCGATTCTATCCCGGCAGGCCGTGCGGAAAAGGACCAGCCTATCCCGCGCTCGCCGCTGGCAGCCAACCCGGGAAATGACGCCGCACGCCCTGCGCCTCCCCGCTTGGCGCGAGCCAGTCGAGGGTGTCTTCCAGCATGACCCGGCTGGCAATCTCGACCAGGCGCGGAATCTTGCCGAGGTCGTCCAGGTTGATGCGCTCGGGGAGCAAAGGATTGAGGCGGTGGTAGCGC
>CAZGWX010000223.1:0-6479 GCA_964529515.1 uncultured Acidimicrobiaceae bacterium | reverse complement strand
CGAGTTGAGTTCTGACACACCGAACCGTTCGAATGCGAACTGGATGAGGGCGCCGAGCACGAAGAGGGCGGGGATCGTCACCACGATCGTGGTGATCGGGCCGAGTGGTGAGTACACCGCCAACTGGAAAGTGAGGTAGGCCCCCAAGAGCACGAGGCCGAAGTGCGCCAGGTTGATGACCTTGAGGAAACCCCATGTCAGGGAGAGGCCAAGAGCCATGAGGGCGAACAGGCTTCCCTGGAGGGCACCCGAAACGGCAGCCTGGAGTGTGTTCAAGATGAGCCCAGTATGTCCGACGTCACGATACGGGCCGCCCGTCCGTGGAGACAGGCGGCCCGCATCAGTTCCTCGATCAGTTAGACGGGCCCTGCAGTTCGGCGGCCGCCTTGTCCTCGGGCCACACGACGGTCCAGTCACCGTCCTGGACCTGCTTGAGGACCTGGTTTGTGTCCCAGAAGTTGTTCCTCGCGGGATCGAACTCGACGTGCCCGACAAATGTGAGGTCGGCGCCTTCGGCGTGGAGCGCGTCACAGATGGCGTCGTGCTCCAGCGACCCAGCGGCCTCGACACCCTGGATCAGGATGTCCCACGCGTTCCACGAGGCTGCAGCCTGGGTCTCGAAGGTCCTGTACGGCACTCCTTCGGCCTCGGCCCGTGCCGCGAACTCCTCGACTATGTCGGCTGCCATCGAATCGAGACCCGAGAGCATCGAGTCAACCGGCTCGAACATCGAGACCGAGAGGACCGGGAAGTCGTTCTCGGCCGCGATCGCCAGCAGCGGACCAGGAGCCGGGAACAGGACGAACATCATCGGCGGCAGGTAGCCGTCGAGGGCGAGCATGGCCTCCATGAGCCCGTTGGCGTCGACGCCCAGGCCGTTGAGCATGACCATGTCGGGATCGGCGGACCTGAGCTGGGTGGCGATGGCGTCCCACTCGGTGTTGCCCGGCGGATAGTCGATCTCGGCCACCACCTCGAACCCACGGTCGGGGAAGATGGTGAGGGCTGCCGGCTCGTCGACGTCAGGACGACCGTGGCTGACGAACGCCACCGAACCGGACTGGTTGGTCACTACCGCGACGGTCTCCACCCCTTCGAGGCTGTCCATCGCGTCGGCCAGCTGGTTGGGGATGAACTCGTTGGGCGTGTAGCCGATCGACCAGGCCGGGAACTGGCACTCGTAGGTGAGTGTGGGCGCCAGCACCGCGGTGTGCTGTGGGATGACGAATCCGTGGCGCTCCGCGATGGGCATCGCCGCCTGGATGTTCGGAGTGGCGTATGGGCCGATGATCAGGTCGACACCAGCCTCACTGATCAGCTGCTCGTACAAAGTGGCGACGTTGTCGGTCACCGACTCGTCGTCTCGCAAGTCCCATTCGACAGGACGGCCGAGCAACCCGTTGGCCTCGTTGAGGCGTTCCAGGTAGAGCTCGCCGGCGATCCGGTGAATGACACCCGTGGCCGCGAAGGCTCCGGTAAGGGGCAGAGTTCCGCCGACGACGATGGGTTCGCCGCTGGGGCCCTCCGGTTGCGTAGTGCCAGGTGGTTGTGTGGTGCCGGTCTGACTGGTGGTCGTCACTCCGGCTGCGGTGGTCGTGGTGCCCTCGCCGCCACCGCCACAGGCCGCAGCCGTGAGCGCCAGTACAGCGAGCAGGGTCACCAATCTCGAGGGTTTCATCGCGATTCCTTCCTCGTCTCGGGTCAGCCCTTGATCGAGGCGACTATACAAATACTGAACGCCGCGCGCCGGATGTTCAGCTCGGCTTAACGATGGTCCTCTCCGACGTGGCCCGCGAAGTCGTGCGGATATGGCGGAAAAGCGGCCGCCAGCTCACTGACTTCGTCGCCGATCTCGACGAGCCTGGCCTCGTCGGCCCGGGACTTGAGTGCCGCAGTGATAAGCCCAGCTACCACCGAAGCCTCCTCCTGGCGCATTCCCTGAGAGGTCATCGCCGGGGTGCCGATCCGCAGGCCAGTCGCCCGATAGGGCGGGCGGGGGTCGTTCGGGATCGTGTTGAAGTTGAGGGTGATCCCCACCCGGCTCAACAGCTTCGCCGCATCCCGGCCGGTCAGGTCCTCGTCCACCGAACGAAGATCGATGAGGAAGAGGTGGTTGTCGGTGCCGCCCGACACGACCCGCACGCCGTCGGACTGCACCCGATCGGCCATGGCTCGGGCGTTGGCCACGATCTGGACTGCGTACTCCCGGAACGAAGGCTGCATCGCCTCGAGGAAGCACACGGCCTTCGCCGCGATCTGAGACTCGATCGGACCTCCCTGGGCGTTGGGGAAGACCGCCTTGTTCAGGCCCTCGCCGAAGGCCTCACGGGCGAGCACGATGCCGCCTCGCGGACCGCGCAGAGCCTTGTGGGTGGTGGCGGTGACGATGTCGGCGTGGGGAACGGGCGAAGGGTGGGCCTGACCCGCCACCAACCCGATGAAGTGGGCGGCGTCGACCATGAACACTGCCCCGATCTCGTCGGCGATCTCCCGGAAGGTGGCAAAGTCGAGGTGGCGCGAGTACGCGGAGTAGCCGGCGAGCACGATGCGCGGACGATGCTCCAGGGCGAGTCGCCGGACTTCGGCCATGTCGACCAGCTCGGTCTCAGGGTCGACACCGTAGGCGACGAACTCGTAATACAGGCCGCTGAAGTTCACCGGCGAGCCGTGGGTGAGGTGCCCGCCGTGGTCGAGACGCATCCCCAGCACCTTGTCGCCGGGTGAAAGGAGCGAGAAGTAGGCGGCCATGTTGGCCTGGGCGCCCGAGTGCGGCTGGACGTTGGCGTACTCGGCGCCGAACAGCTCCTTGGCCCGATCGATGGCCAGCTGTTCCATCTCGTCAACGACCTCGCAGCCCTCGTAGTAACGCTTGCCCGGATAACCCTCCGCATACTTGTTGGTGAACACGGATCCGGACGCGGCCATCACCGCGGGCGAGGCGAAATTCTCCGACGCGATCAGGTGGATGTGGGAGTTCTGTCGCTCCAGGTCCTTGCGGATGAGGCCGGCTACCTCCGGGTCGACCTGAGAGATCGGGTCCATCGAGATCATGCGGCGAGGGTAGCCGTCAGAGCTCGACGGGCCCCCGGCGCAGCACGACGAGGGAAGCGCCGGTGGCGTCGACGACCGTGGACGGCGCCCCTCCCGGACTGGTGCCGGCGATGTAATGGACGCGGTCCCGGAACACGGCGGCCGCCTCGGTGTGGGACCGAACGTCCGGTTGTCCCGTGAGGTTCGCCGAGGTGACCGACATCGGACCGGCAGCATCGAGGAGCTCCAGTGCGACCGGGTGGTCCGGGACCCGGATCCCCACCGTGTGGGACTGGCTGTCGCCCACCCAGCCGGGGAGCACGACGCGAGGACGAACCACGAGGGTGAGTGCCCCCGGCCAATGCGCCCGCGCCAGCTCCGCGGCCGCCCCTTCGATCAGCCCGATCTCAGAAGCCCGCTCGAGGGAAGAGACGAGGACTCCGATCGGCCTGCCAGGAGGACGGCCCTTGAGCTCGAAGAGGGTGGCCACGGCTTCCTCCTGGAGCGGATCGACACCGATGCCGTAGACCGTGTCCGTGGGCATGCCGACAACGCCCCCTGCTCGCACCACCTCGACGGCGGCCCGAATCTCCTCTCTCACGGTTTGACCGCGACCACGTAGCGGTCACGGCCGGCGAGGTCGCGGCGGACCACCGTGGGGAGATCGATGAAGGCGGCGGAGGCGGTGTTGCCCTGCGTCTCGGAGATCTCGATGATGGCGACCCCGCCGGGGCGGAGCCACGCCGAGACCGAGGTTCCGATCCGACGGATCACCTCGAGTCCTGTTGGCCCAGACACGAGCGCAACCCTCGGCTCTCGCTTCACGTCAACGGGAAGCGACTCGAACTCGGACTCCGAGACGTACGGCGGGTTGGCAACGATGAGGTCGACCTCACCGAGAAGCGCCGCCGGTAGCGGGTCGAAGAGGTCCCCGGCTGCCCAATGGACGTCGAGGCGCGTCCGGTCCTGGTTGAGGCGGGCCACGTCGAGAGCCTCAGGCGACACGTCGGTGGCAAACACGGCCGCGGCGGGAAACTCGTTTTTCAGCGCCAGGGCCAGAGCGCCGGAACCGGTGCACAGGTCGACGATGACCTCGGGATGGCGCACCATTCTCGTGGCGATCTCGAACAGTCCTTCGGTTTCCGGCCTGGGCACCAGGACCCGTTCGTCGACGACGAGCTCCAGGGGACCGAAGGCCGCGGTGCCCTCGATGTACTGCAGCGGTTCACCAGCCTGACGCCGGGCCACCAGGGTGTCCAACGGCTGCTCAGGAGTCGCCACTGCCTCGAGACGACGCAGCTCGTGCTGAGGTAAACCCGCCACGGTCACCGAGCAACCTACTCGCCAGAAGCCAGCGACCTGGCCTGCTCGTCGGCTGCCAGGGCGTCGACGAACTCGTCGAGATCGCCCTCCAGGACCTGGTCGAGGCGGCGGATCGTGAGGCCGATCCGGTGGTCGGTGACCCGGTTCTCCTTGTAGTTGTAAGTGCGGATCTTCTCCGACCGCTCCCCTGTCCCTACTTGAGACCGGCGTTCGCCTGAGAGCTCGGCTGCCGCCCGCTCCTGTTCCGCCTGGAGGAGGCGGGCGCGGAGGATGCGGAACGCCTTCTCCTTGTTCTGCAGCTGCGATTTCTCGTCCTGGACCGAGACGGTGAGGCCTGTAGGCAGGTATTTGAGGCTCACCGCCGAGTCGGTGGTGTTGACCGACTGGCCGCCGGGCCCGGTGGAGCGGTAAACGTCGACGCGGACGTCGTTGGGATCGATCGCCACCTCGACCTCCTCAGCCTCGGGGAGGACGGCGACGGTGGCGGTCGAGGTGTGGATCCTTCCCTGCGATTCGGTCTTCGGTACGCGTTGCACCCGATGGACTCCCCCTTCGTACTTGAAGCGGGACCAGGCACCGTTCCCTTTGACGGCCACCACCACGCGGTCGTAACCGCCCGCCTCAGACGGCGCCGAGTCGAGGGGTTCGACGGTGAACAAGTGCTCTTCGGCGTAACGCTGGTACATGCGCAGCAGATCGCCTGCCCAGATCGAGGCCTCGTCGCCGCCCGCTGCCGACCTGATCTCGATGATCACGTCCTTGGCGTCGTTCGGGTCGGCCGGGATGATCTGCTGGCGAATTCGTTCCTCTAGTTCCTCGGCCTCGTCGGCCAGCGAGGCGGCCAGCTTGGCCATGTCGGGATCATCCGACATCGAGCGCGCCTCGCCGAGGTCCTGGATGACCGCGCGCCAGGCGCGGATGTCCGCGACCAGGTAACGGAGGTCGGCGTAACGCTTGCCCAGAGTCGCGATCCGCTTCGGATCGGACACCGTGGCGGGCTCAACCATCTCGGCTTCGACCTCCTCAAAGGCCTTCTCGATCTCGGCCAGCCGCTCGGCGAAGGCTGGGTCGCTCATGCCGGATCGGTGACGACGGTCCGGCGGATCGAAAAAGCCGTCTCGGGGACGCCGCCTCTTTCCCGCACCTCGTCCGCCCCTTCGTCATCCAATGCCACCAGCAGAGAGGCGATGGCGACCTCGATCTGGTCGTTCGCCGGACGCGCCGTGGTCAGCTTCTGCAGCCAGAGGCCCGGCTTGGCGAGCACGCGCCCCAGGCTGCCATCAGGCCTGGTCCCGGAGAAGCGGAGCAGCTCGTAGGAGATGCCGGCGATGATCGGGATGCCGAGCAGCCGGGAAACAACGAGATAGAAGATCCCGTCGGGGACGCCGAGGAAGGTGAACAGGATGATCGACGCCAGGACCACGATCATCAGGAAGCTGGTGCCGCATCGTGGATGCTCTGGGCGATACCTGGCCACCGACTCGACGCTCAATGGCTCCCCGGCCTCGTACGCGTGGATCGCCATGTGTTCGGCTCCGTGGTACTCGAAGACCCTGGCGATGTCCTTTGATCGGCCGATCGCCCAGATGTACCCGATGAAGAGGCCCAGGCGCCCGAGGCCCTCAATGGTGTTGAACAGGAGGCTGGACTCGCCGGCGACCCACCCGGCGGCGAGAGCCGGGGCAACGATGAAGATCCCCGCGAATACCACGATCGCAACCGCCATCGTCAGTCCGATCTGGGTGGAAGTGAGCTCTTCTTCCTCGTCGTCGGCCGCCATCTGGGCCGACCAGCCGAGGGCCTTGTAGCCCAGCGACAGCGACTCGCCCAGGACGACAATGCCGCGAATGAATGGGATACGCGCGGCGCGCCGACGCTCCGAGGGCCGCGATAAAGCGTCGCGCCGCGCCACGATTTCGCCATCGGGCTTACGTACCGCTACCGACCAGGCGGACGGTGCACGCATCATCACACCTTCGATGACCGCCTGACCTCCGACCGTGCGGGCCGGGTCGATCTGTCCGCCCGAAGGCGGCTCAGTCTGCGTCAGACGCACCCGCCCCGGTGTCGGCGGTCTCGGCGTCGCCGGCCTTGGTGAAGGTGGTCTTGCCGTAGCGCTTCTGGAA
>CAZGWX010000222.1:0-3653 GCA_964529515.1 uncultured Acidimicrobiaceae bacterium | reverse complement strand
CCTCGGTGCCATAGGCGCGCACCACCGGGATGGCGGTGATCGCCTCGGAGAGCACACCCATGGAGGCGCCCACCTCTTCGCGCACCTGGTCGTAGCTGCGGGAGAGAATGCGCTGAAACCACCGCATCATCACCATGTAGAGCGTGACCCCGACCACGGCGATGAGAGCGAGACGCCACTCGTAAAAGGCCATGGCCAGGGTGGCCAGAAGCACCTGGCTGCCGGCGATGAGCAGGCCGACGCCGCCCCACTCCATGAACTCCTGGATGGTGGTGATGTCCGATGTGACCCTGGAGACCAGGTTGCCGCGACGCTCCGCCTGCACGTGGAGGACGGACTGACGCAGGATGTGACTGAAGGTGCGCGCCCGCAGGTCGGAAAGGCCGATCGACGACGAGTTGATCAGCCGGAGTTGAGCGGTCCGGCCCACCCACACGCCCGTCGCCAGGGCGAGGAGGGCGATGCCGGCCTTGACACCCACCGACGACATGTCCACCGGGCCCGGGGCGAGGATGTCGCCGTCCACGATCTGCTGGAGCACGATGGGCGTGACGACCGTGATCGCCTGTCCCACCATGGCCAGGAAGACCGTGAGACGGATGCCGTCGGCCAGGGCCGGCGCCTCCGCCACGGCCCGGCGGATCACCGCAACGACACCTCTGCCGTCGCTCACGACGCCTCCTTCCGGGCCCTCAGAGCCTCCTCCTCGTACGCCTGGACCAGGCGTGCGTACCCGGGCACCTTGCGGAGCAGTTCTTCGTGTGTGCCGTGGCCGAGGATGCGCCTCTGGTCGATGAACAGGACCTCGTCCGCCAGGCGGATCGAAGACGGCCGGTAGGCCACGACGACGATCGTGGAGGGGAGATCGGCGCTCTTCAATGACCGCAGGATCTCGGATTCGACCGACGGGTCAACCGCCGACGTGGCGTCGTCGAGGATGAGAAGTCGGGGACGCCGGACCAGTGCCCGCGCCAGGGCCAGGCGCTGACGCTGGCCTCCGGACAAGGTGGTTCCTCTTTCGCCGAGGATGGTGTCGAGGCCGCCCTCCAACTCGAGGATGAACTCGCGGGCGCCGGCGAGCTTCGCCGCCTCCCAGACCTGCTCGTCATTTATCGGGGCGCCAAGCGTGATGTTGTCCCGCACCGAGGCGTCGAAGAGAAAAGCCTCCTGGGCCACGTAGGCGACTTCGCGGGGCAGCTCCGACCGGGCGAACGAGCGGAGGTCCCTCCCGTCGAGGGTGATGTGGCCCGAGTCGGGATCCCAGAGCCGGGCCAGGAGCAACGCCATCGTCGACTTGCCGGACGCGGTGGGCCCGACGACTGCGAGCGTCTTGCCGGAATGGAGGTCGAAGTGAACGTCGTCGAGCACGGCGGTGTCGTCGTAGCCGAAGCCCACCTTCCGGCCCGCCACAGGGGCGGCCCCCCGTTCGGGCAGTGCGGACACACTGCCGTACTCCATGTGGTCGGAGGCGTCGAACACCTCCTGGACTCTCTTCCAGCCGGCGAGGCTGCCGGCCAAGTCCCACAGGACGAAGCCGATCAGCTGCACGGGGAAGGCCAGCAGAGACAGCAGATAGACCACGGTGACCACGTTCCCGGCGGTGATCTCACCGACGCCTACGCGGTACGCCCCGACCACGATCAATACCAGGATCAGCATCTGCGGCAGGGCGCGGATCACCACCTGGTATTTGGTCCAGGTGGACAGGACGGCGATGAGTTTGTCCCGAAGCAGGTCGCTCGACTTGGCGAACCGTTCCGAGACGAGATCCTCTTTGCCCATGGCCTTGATGGTCAAGGCTCCGTCGAAGCTCTCATGGGCAATGGATGAGACCTGGCCGCGCACGACCTGGACCGCCTCCCACTGCCCAAAGGTGAGCCAGCTCCCCTTGACGTCGATGGCGATGACCACTGCCAAGCCGATCAGGGCGCCGATGCCAAGCCAGGGGTCGAGCGCCATGATCATCACCACCGCGCCGACGAGAAGCAACGACACGCCGGTGGCGAACGGCAAGGGACTCAGTACCGAAGTGCCCTGGTCGGTGTCGGCATCGGCGACCGCCAACAGGTCGCCGATGGCGTGGCGGTCGAACCACGACATCTTCAGCGACATCTCGTGCTCGAGGAGCATGTTGCGGATGTCTCTCCGCACCGAGAACTGGAGCCAACCTGCGGCCGTCCGGCGGATGACGATCCCGACGGCCTTGAAGAGGGCCACGCCGACGATGATCAACACCCCGGTTCGGAGCAGGTCGGGTGACTCACCGCGGTCGAGTGTGGGGATGATCAGGTTGTCGGTGACCCAGCCCACGGCGAACGACGCGGCGATGATGGCGCTGGCATACATGGCCGCGCCGGTGGCGCCGATGGCGAACGCCACTGGGTGCATCTTGACGAGCCGGATCGTGACCCGGCTCCCGTCCCTGATGACAGCCCAAGGGCTCATTTGTGTTTCGGGCACAGACAAGATCGAACTTTCCAGTCGAGAGTCGTTTCCAATAAGGGCGAGGCGAGCCCGGCGACTGATGATAAAGAGGGCCGCTGACTGATCAGGACGAATAAGCCGATCCTCCCTCCTCCTTTCGCTAGCGCTCAGGGGGACCAAGCTCGTCCGAGGTACTACGTTCCCCCCGGTGAACCTCGAACCCCATCAGCTCTACATAGGCAAGACCGAGGGCGAGCCCCTCGTGTACGACGCCGACGACTTCACGACCCACGGCGTGATCGTGGGCATGACCGGATCGGGCAAGACCGGGCTCGGGATCGGCATCATCGAAGAGGCCCTCCTCAACGGGATCCCCTGCCTCGTCATAGATCCCAAGGGGGACATGGGAAACCTGGCCCTGGTGTTCCCCGAACTCCAGCCCGGTGACTTCGAGCCGTGGGCCGATCCGGCCACTGCCGCCCGGGACGGAAAGACCGTGCCCGAGCTCGCCGCCGCCACGGCCGAGTCGTGGGCTCGCGGTCTCGAGGGCGACGGTATCGACTCCGAGCGCCTCCGCAAGCTCGCCGACGCGGCCCGGGTCACCGTCTACACGCCCGGCTCGACTGCGGGCGTCGGCCTGGACGTTCTCGGCTCGATGCGGGCGCCGAAGCTCTCTTGGGACGACTCGGCTGAGGTGATTCAGGACGAGATCCAATCACTGGTCTCTTCCATCCTCACCCTGGCCGGCATCTCGTCGGACCCCGTCTCGGGGTCGGAACACATCCTCCTGTCCACAATCGTCGAGACCATGTGGCGACAGGGCACCGACCTCGACCTGGGGGTCCTGATCGGCCAGATCCCCGACCCGCCCGTGCGCAAGCTGGGGGTTTTCGATGTGGACACCTTCATCAGCCGTGACAACCGGATGAAGCTGGCGCTGAAGTTGAACGGGCTCCTGGCCTCCCCGGCGTTCGCCTCATGGATGACCGGGGAGCCCCTCGACATCGACAACATGCTCGGCGGGGAAAGACCGACCCGGGCGGCCGTGGTCTATCTGTCCCACCTCGGAGACGAGGAGCGCCAGTTCCTGGTCACGCTTCTCCTTTCGAAAATGGTGACCTGGATACGGAGCCAGCCCGGCACTTCCCAGCTGCGTGCCCTCATCTACATGGACGAGATGTATGGGTTCGCACCGCCAACCGCGGCGCCGCCCTCCAAGGCTCCAATCC
>CAZGWX010000221.1:0-14821 GCA_964529515.1 uncultured Acidimicrobiaceae bacterium | reverse complement strand
TGACGTCGAGGTAAGCGGCAACTGGTGGGTCGATTGCCCCGGTGGGTTGATCGTCAACGGAGTCGACGTCACCATCCGTGGCGGTGACGTCGTCTTCGATGGGCCTATCGACGTTCGCTCTGACGGCCGACTGTTCATCAACCCTGACGACGATGCCGATCACTTCGTTTACATGCGTTCCGGTGATCTGTTGAAGGGCGCCCAATCGAGAATCGAGCTCTTGCGGACCTTCGTCTACCAAGCGGATGGTCGAATCGCCTTGGTCGGCGGCGCCGGTGGACTCGCCTGGACGGCGCCTCTCGGGGGAAATTTCGAGGACCTGGCGCTGTGGTCGGAGAAGCAGATCGACTTCGTCATCGGCGGCCAGGCCGGGAACACCCTGACCGGCACCTTCTTCACGCCTATGGCGGTCCCGTTCACGCTGGCCGGGCAAGCCGGTCAGTTTCAGACCGACGCCCAGTTCCTGACACGGAGGCTGGAGGTGGGAGGTCAAGGCGAGGTCCTGATGTTCCCCGATCCTTCCCGGCAGACACTGATTCCGATCCGCGAGGTCCGACTCATCCGTTAGGAGCGCCGGCGCGCCTCAGTTCTCGGAGATCGTGCCTGACTCGCTGACGGTCCAGGTGCCGAGTGAGCGGATGAGGGCGTTGAGGTCGCCTTCGCCCCGCTTCTCCTTGGCTTCTTCGACCTGACGGTTCATCTCCACCTCGTAGGTGGGCCGGATCACGTTGCGGAACACGCCGAGGGGCGTGGGGCCGTACGGTCCGTGTGACAGCCTCGACAGCGCGAAGGCGATCGACGGGTCGGGCCGGGTCTCGTCATGGACGAGGATCGCCTTGGGATCCACCGAGGCGGCGTCCACGATGGTGGCCTGCCCGTCCCGCATGATCACGGCCTTGTTGCCCTCGTCGAAGACAATTGGCTTGCCGTGCTCGAGGTCGATCCGGTTGTGGACCCGCTCCTCCTTGCCGGTGAGCTGGACGAACGCCTTGTCGTTGAACACGTTGCAGTTCTGGTAGATCTCGATGAAAGCGGTGCCTTCGTGCTCATAGGCCTGCTGCAACAGCGATTGTGTGAGATTGCGGTCCATGTCCAGCGTGCGGCCGACAAAGGTCGCCTCCGCTCCGAGCGCGAGTGACACGGGGTTGAAGGGGTAATCGATCGATCCGTAAGGCGACGACTTGGTGGTCTTCCCCACCTCGGAGGTTGGTGAGTACTGCCCCTTGGTCAGACCGTAGATCTGGTTGTTGAACAGCAGGATCTTCAGGTTGACGTTGCGGCGCAGCGCGTGGATCAAGTGGTTGCCGCCGATCGACAACCCGTCACCATCTCCGGTGATGACCCACACCGAGAGTTCCGGCCGAGTGGCGGCGATGCCGGTGGCGATCGCCGGGGCGCGCCCGTGGATGGAGTGCATCCCGTAGGAGTTCACGTAGTACGGGAAGCGGGACGAGCAGCCGATGCCCGAGATGAAGACGAACTCCTCACGGGGCCGGCCCAAGCCCGCAAGGAATTGCTGCACCGAGGCGAGGATCGTGTAGTCCCCGCAGCCGGGGCACCAGCGGACCTCCTGGTCGGTCTGGAAGTCGGATCGTGTGTACGAGAGTGTCACTTGAGCATCTCCAGGATCTTGGCGGCGATTTCGGCGACCTTGAACGGCTCGCCCGCCACCTTGTTGAGACCGGTGGCGTCGAGCAGGTATTCGGAGCGGATCACTTTGAGCAGCTGCCCTGTGTTCAGCTCCGGGATGAGGATCTTGGGGTATCTCCTCAAGACTTCACCCAGATTGAGCGGCAACGGGTTCAGGTAGCGCAGGTGAACCGTGGCCACCTTCTTGCCCTCGAGCCGTGCCCGGCGCGCAGCCGCTCGGTTGGCGCCGTAGGTGGAGCCCCAGCCCAGGACGACGATTTCGGCGTCCTCGTCACCCTCGACCTCCACCTTGGGGATGTCGTTGGCGATGTTGGCCACTTTCCACGCCCGGGTGTCGGTCATCAGTTGATGGTTGGAAGGGTCGTACGAGACGTCTCCGGAGATCGCCTCCTTCTCCAGACCTCCGACGCGGTGCTCCAGGCCGGGCGTGCCAGGGATCGCCCACGGGCGGGCGAAGGTATCGACGTCTCGCATGTAAGGGAGGAACTTCCCGTCAGGACCGTTGGGATGCTTGGCGAACGCGACCTCGATCTCGGGGATCGAGTCGAGGTCCGGCAGAAGCCACGGCTCTGATCCATTGGCGACGTAGTTGTCGCTGAGCAGGAGCACCGGCGTCATGTACTTGATGGCAATCCGAGCCGCTTCGATCGCCATGAAGAAAGCGTCGGAGGCCGAGGCCGCGGCGAGCACGGGGATCGGCGACTCGCCGTGACGTCCGTACAGCGAGAACAGGAGGTCGGACTGCTCGGGCTTGGTGGGCAGACCGGTGGACGGCCCACCGCGCTGGACGTTGATCACGATCAACGGGAGTTCGAGCATGAAGGCGAGGGAGATGCCTTCGCTCTTCAACGCGATGCCTGGCCCTGAGGAGCCCGTCACCGCCAGATTGCCCGCAAACGCGGCGCCGATCGTCGAGCCGATGCCGGCGATCTCGTCCTCGGCCTGCAGGGTGCGGACCCCGAAGTGCTTGTGCCGGGACAGCTCGTGGAGGATGTCCGACGCCGGGGTGATCGGGTAGGTGCCGTAGAAGAGGGGGAGTCCCGACTTCTTGGAGGCTGCGATCAGACCCCACGCCAACGCGGTGTTGCCCGTGATGTTCGTGTAGGTGCCCGGGGGGAGCGATGCCGGCTTGACCTCGAAAGTGACCTTCGTGGCCTCGGTCGTCTCGCCGTAGTTGTAGCCCGCTTTGAAGGCTGCCGTGTTGGCCGCCGCGACCTCGGGGCTCCGGGAGAACTTCTTCTGGATCCAGTCCAGGGTGGGCTCGAGGGGCCGGTGGAACAGCCAGGCCATGAGGCCCAAGGCGAAGAAGTTCTTGGAGCGCAGCACGTCGCGCCCACTGACCCCTGTGTCCTTGACCGCCAGGGTGGTGAGTTCGTCCATCTGGACCTCGATCACCCGGTAGCCCTTGAGCGTCCCGTCGGTCAGCGGGTTGGACTCGAAACCGGCCTTGGCGAGGTTGCGCTCGTCGAAGGCGTCGGTGTTGATGAGGAGGGTGCCGCCGTCACGGAGGTCCTTCAGGTTCTTCTTCAGTGCCGCCGGGTTCATGGCGACCAGGCAGTCCGGCGCATCGCCTGCAGTGAGGATGTCGAAGTCGGCGATTTGGACCTGGAAGCTGGACACTCCCGGGAGGGTTCCGGCGGGCGCCCGGATTTCGGCCGGGAAGCTGGGGAGGGTCGCCAGGTCATTCCCGAAGAGGGCAGAAGCGTCAGTGAAACGGCCCCCGGCCAGCTGCATGCCATCGCCGGAGTCACCGGCGAATCGGATGGTCAGGCGTTCGAATTTCTCGGCGGTTTGGGGCTCTTCCGTGGCAGTCTCTTCGGCCACTTTGCCATCACTTCCTTGGGTCGGGCCGCGCGCGGCCATTTGTACGAGTCTTTGAGTGTGATTCTATCCCTCCGCCGGGTCTCTCTCTCCGGCGTCGGGTCACCAGTGATTCTTCGTCGGGGCGCGGCGAAAACCTGAGATGCCTTCGCTCTCGAGGGTCTTCGCCAGCGACAGCAAAAGGGCCTCGCCCCCGGCCGGGGCCATGGCTTGGAACGAAAGTGGCGGGCTCCCTGTCCCGAGGAGGGGCACGGCGATCGCGGGGATGTGGGCGTGGTTGGCCACGTACGAGAACCATGAGAGAACGGTTCGGTAGTGGAGCTCGCCGATCATCTCCACGCCGATCTGCTTCGAGCGGACCGGGACCGTGGGGGTCACGATGAGGTCGAAATCGGCGAAAGCGGTAGCGAAGCGCGCCCGCAGCATCCGCTGCCAGTCGAGGCCCTCTTCGATCTCCGCCTCGGTCTTGGCGGCGCAGTCGTCGATGCGGATGGCGACATCCTCACCGTAGGTCTCGCCTCCTTCCCTGAAAACCCGGTGGACTTCCCACACCTCGCCCGCGATGGCAGCGACGACCAGAGGCGAGGGGCCGACGTCTGGCATGTCGGCCTCCGAGATGGAGTGACCCAGCATCGCGAGATCTGAGAGGACGTTGGCGAAGGCTGCGGTGACTTCGTCTGATGTGGGTGAGTCGGCAAACCATGGCTGGGGGACGCCGATCCGGAGCGGCCTTGCTTCGGGCTCCGGGGTGTCGTCGCCGGACATCACACGGTAGGCGAGGGCGAGATTGTCCACCGAGTCGGCGAGCGGCCCGACGGTGTCCACCGAGTGGGACAGCGGGAAAACGCCCTCGGTGGAGATGCGACCCTGGGTGACCTTGAGCCCGTATGTCCCGCACAGGGCGGCCGGGACGCGTACCGAGCCCCCGGTATCGGTTCCCATGGCGATGGGCGCGATGCCGGCGGCCACCGCCGCGCCCGACCCTCCGGATGATCCGCCGCACGAGGTGTCCGGGTTCCACGGGTTGCGCACGGGGCCGAAGTGAGGGTTCTCCGAGGAGAACCCGAAGGCGAACTCGTGGAGGCCGGTGCGCCCGATCACGACACCGCCGGCGTCGAGCAGGGTCTGGAGGCTGGGGGCCGTGGCTTCGGCGTGGTGCCGGTAGAACGCGGAGCCGGCAGTGGTGACGCGACCGGCGTGGTCGATGATGTCTTTGACGGCGATCGGTACGCCGGCCAGGGGGCCCGACCCCGCCCGTTCGACCGCCTCGTCCTCGATCTGGGTGAAGATGTTGAGCTCGTCCTGGAGGGAGCGAGCCCACTCCAACGCGCGCTCAGGGCTCGTAGGTCAACCCTCCACTCGAGGGGACCAGGGAGATCCACGGACGGGCCGGGGGGATGGCGACTTCGTTACCGGCGGAGTCCTTGATCACGAACCACGTCTCCTCGTCGGCACGTTCCCAGGTGCCCTCGATCATCTTCCCGTCGGCGAAGACGAAGGCCGTTCCCGAGCCGACGGTCTGGGAGGCCGGGACGGGAACCCCGCTCTGGCCCGCCGGCGGGCCGGCGGTGTACTGATCTACATAGAGGGCGATGAGGACGGGGCTGGAGAGCCGGCCCGTCTCTCCCTCGCGGTCGACCCATAGTGAGTCCCTACCGTAGGCGGTCCGCAGCCAGACGCTCTCGGTCTCGTCCCAGGTCCACTCCACGATGTTGCCGGCGAAGTCGATCCGGACGTGCGAAGCCGGCTCGGCCGATGCGGGCATCGGGCCGAACTCCCAGAGGGGGTCGGGCGGGTCGTTGGCGAAGTCGCGGGCGTCGGCGGCCTCCCTCAATGCGACCGTGTTGACGAAGAGATTGTGCGGGGATCGGAACTTGGAGACCCGGAAAGTGGCGTCGCCGCGAATCTCGCCGATCTGGTGGATGTCACGGGCGGCGATGAAGCGCTGCACCCAGTCCTGGGCCCCCGAACGGGCCATCGTCGGTTGGTTGAGGGGGGCGAGGATCGTGGCGTCGGTCGGACGACCGGACCGCATCGGCCCCAGAAACTCACTGTCAGACTCGAGCCAAAGGGTGAGGAATCGCGTGATGCCCTCCACCAACAGCTCGACGACGACGTCGGCCTGCTCGACCCCCGACTGGGGGAGACCGGCCGGGTGGTTGTCGATTTTCACTGCCAGCACGCGTCTCTGCGCCAATTCGGGGTCCTCAAGGGGAAGGCCGGTCAGCGGGGAAAGATCGCCTGGGAAGGTGGTCGTCGTGGTCGGGAGGGTTGTCGTGGTTGTGGTGCTGGTGGTCGACGTGGTCGTGCTGCTCGTTGTTGTCGTGGGGTCGGCCGCCGGAGAGCAGGCGGCGAGGAGCAGGCCGAGCGCGACCAAGATTCGGGTAAGGGAGCGCATTGCGGGGACTTTAGGTGCGGGGGTGTTCCTAACCCAGCACTTCCAGATGCGGCATCGCACTCGCCGGCTGGTCGACCGAGATCGCCAGCTCGATGCCGTCGGCAGACGTCTTCAAGACGTAGAGGGCATCGATGTTGACGTTGGCGTCGGCTAGGGAGCGGGTGAGCCGGGCCAGTTCTCCGGGCCGATGAGGAAGGTGGGCCGTGAGCACGGTGCGCTCGTTGTAATGGAGGCCCGCCTCGTCGAGCACCCGGGCGGTGGCGCTCGAGTCACTGACGATGAGACGAACCGAAGCGTCTCCGTCGTAACCGTATGCGGTCAGCGCCTCGATGTTGACGCCGGCGTCTGCGAGGGCTTGCGTCAGGGCAGCCAGGCGGCCCGGCCGATTCTCCATCGCGACCACGAACTCGGTCATGTCATGACTCTACGCGCGATCTCAGGCTGGTGGTCAGGTCGGGGCAAGGTCGGCGTGCTCCGGCTCCGAGCGGCCGCGTCGTACCAGGTAGGCGTGCCAGATGAGTCGGGCAGCCACCGAGCGAATTGGCTTCCAGGGCTGGGAGAGCAACTCGAGGTCGGCCGGCGTCGGTATGGCCGACAGCCCCAACGCTTCGGAGGTGCCCACTTGGAGAGCCCGATCGCCCAGCGGAAACACGTCGAGGTGCCGAAGAGCGGACAGGAGGTACACGTCGGCCGTCCAGGGGCCGACACCTCTGAGTTCCAGGAGGGTCGCTCTGGCGTGTTCCTGCGCGGCGTGCTCGAGGGCGTCCAAGTCGAGCGCGCCCGACATCACTGCTTCCGCAATGGCGATGAGATAGTCGGCCTTCTGTCGGGTCGTGCCTGCCTGGCGCAGTCCCTCGGAACCGAGGCCTGCCAGGTTTGCCGGTGTGACGCCTCCCGCTGCGGCGGACACGCGGCGGTACACGGCTGCACCCGACTCCAGCGACACCTGCTGTTCCAGGACGAACAAGACCAGGGTGCGGAAGCCGGGCGGACGGCTCCAAAAGGGCGGCACCCCGTGCTCGCTGACCAGTGCGTCAAGAGCCGGATCTTCGACCGCCAGCAGCTCGGCCGCTTCGGCGAACGCGGCAGCGTCCAGGCGCTCCACACGCGGAAAAAGGTCTGAAGTGGCGACAGGCCCGAACGCGCGGGAGTCCACCGCCGCCACCTCCGGATTGTCCGATGCCACCCAGGAAAGCCCTTCGGCGAGGGCCTGCGGGGGATACACCACCCGTTTGACGAGCCAGAAGTCGTCACGGTTCGGGTGGGGGAGGGCCACGATCTCACCGGGGCGCGCAGAGCGAGAATCGGAGACGACGAACTCATCGCCGGGCTGGAGCACCGGCAGCATCGAGTCCTCGGCTACCCGGAAACGGAGCAGGGCCATTTTGAGAGTATGGTCAGTTGGGTACTGATTGTTCGAAGGAGGAAGCGATGCGCCAAGTGACAGTTGCCCACGCCCACTGCGATTTGTTCTGTGGGGTGTACGACCCGGCCCAGGCCAAGATCGAGGCGATGTCGGTGATGAAGGCCGCTCAGAAGTATCACGAATCAGACGATCCCGTGTTTCGTGATCGGGCCATCTTCATCAAGGAGGAGAGGGCTGAACTGGTCAAGCACCACCTCATGGTGCTCTGGGTCGACTTCTTCACGCCCGAGCATCGCAAGGAGTTCGAGGGACTCGACGACCTGTTCTGGCGGGCCATCAGCCAGGCCGGTGTAGCAAAGAAGTCCGTGGACGTGGCCGATGGAGAGAAACTGATCGCGCTCATCGACGAGATCTCCGACATCTTCTGGCAGACCGAGAAGGCCAAGGGCGCCGGGGTCTACCCGCCGAGCTAGTCAGCCGCGCTTGATGCGGGCCGAGACCTTGTTCTTGGCGCTTTCGGCCCAGGCCATGTCCTTGGAGAGGACGTGGAGACCAGCAGCAATCGTCACCAGGCCCGGTCCGGGCAGCACCAGCATGGCCGTGCCCGCCATGAGCAGGGTGGAGCCGGTGGTGATACGGGCAATGCGTGCCAGGTTCATGGTCTGTTAGACGTTATCGGCGCCGAAAGGGTTGCGCACAAGCTCAATCCAGCGCGGTCTCGTCGAGCTTGGTGAAGAGGGGGAGGATCTCCCCCAGGATCTTGCCACCGGCGACGGTGGGCGATGCCCATGAATCCACGGCGCCGCCGATGCCGAGCATCGCGCCGACGGCCGCGCTGCTGTGCGGGAGATAGGGGTACATGGCCACCCGGATGCCGGCGATCGCCTGGATCGCGCACCAGAGGACGGTGGCGGCCCGCTCACGGTCCGACTTCAGCAGTTTCCAAGGCTCGGTGGCGTTGAGATAGACATTGACCTCGGTGGCAGCATCCATCGCCGCCCGGAGGCCCGCCCGCAACTCCACCTTCTCGATCGCCGCCGCGGTCTGAGCGAGCACGGTCTGTGCCACGGCCACGATCTCCGAATCCGCCGCAGCCAGCTCGCCGGGTTCCGGCACCTTCCCGTCGAAGTTGCGTGAACTCATCGTGAGGACCCGGTTGACCAGGTTCCCCCAGGTGGCGACCAGCTCTTCGTTGACGCGGCGGATTATCTCCTCGTCGGAGAGATCGGTGTCTTGCTGTTCGGGCAGAACTGCAGAGATGGCATAGCGGATGGCGTCCGGCTGGAGACGCTCGGCGTACCAGCCGATCGATCGTCCCACCCCTCGGCTCGCCGAGGCCTTCTGCGAACCGAATGTGACGTACTGATTGGCGGGGACGTCGGTAGGCAGGTTGAGACCGCCGTACCCCATCAGCATTGCCGGCCAGATCACCGTGTGGAAGGGAATGTTGTCCTTGCCGACGAAGTAGTACGACTCGGCTGACGGATCCTCCCACCAGAGACGCCACGCCTCAGGGTCGCCGCTGGCCTCGGCCCACTCCTTGGAGGCCGACAGGTAGCCGATCACGGCGTCGAACCACACGTAGATCCGCTTTCCCGGGCCCAGGTCGTCGACGGGCAGGGGGACTCCCCACTCCAGGTCCCTGGTGATTGCCCGGTCCGGGAGCCCCTCGTTGACCATGCCCAGGGCCCAATTGCGGACGTGGCGCCGCCAGCCGGTCCGGCTTTCCAGCCATTCCCGAATCGGGGTCTCGAGCTTGGAAAGAAGGAGGAAGTAGTGCTCGGTCTCGCGCTCGACAGGGGTCGCCCCGCTGATCTTGCTCACCGGGTCGATGAGGTCGACCGGGTCGAGTGTCCGCCCACAGTTGTCGCACTGGTCGCCGCGCGCCTCGCCGTAGCCGCAGTGAGGACAGGTCCCCTGGACGTAGCGGTCGGGAAGGAACCGCTCGGCTTGTGGGTCGTAGAACTGGCTGGAGGTCCTCTTGGCGAGATATCCGTTCTCCAGAAGACGCAGGAACACCTCCTGGGTGACGGCGTAGTGGTTGGCGGTCCCGGTCGAGGTGTACAGGTCCCACGCGATGCCGAGCGACTCCCAGTCCTGGAGGAACTCGGCGTGGTACCGGTCGACGATGACCTGGGGCTCGACACCCTCCTGGTCGGCGCGGACGGTGATCGGGGTGCCGTGAACGTCGGAGCCGGAGACCATGAGCACGGTGTTCCCGGCCAGGCGGTGGTAGCGGGCGAAGATGTCGGCGGGTATGTAGGCGCCCGCCAGGTGCCCGAGGTGGCGCGGGCCGCTGGCATAGGGCCAGGCGACGGCGACGAGGATCCGACGAGTCATGTTCGGAGGGTATACCGCCCCTGGGAGCTCAAACCGGGACCAGTATCGGGCCCCGGCGATTGGCGCGGTCGGCGAGGATGACACCGCCGAGGATCAGCACAGCTCCGGCGGCCATGTTGAGTGTGAAGGGCTCACCCAGGAACAGGACTGCGCCGAACACGGCCAGGGTCGGCACCGCGTAACCAGTGATGCCGAGCCGCCATGCCGGATTGACGGCTGCCGCAATGATGAAAGCGATGAACGGGATGGTCGTGCCGATGGTGCCGATGATTGCGATCACGCTCAGGTTCACGGCGTCCAGAGCGGCGAAGTCCATCCCGAAGATCGGCGGGATGAAGACAAAGAGGATCACTGTGCCCACGACGAACTGGGGGAGAACCAACTGGTCCTTCTCCACTTCGAGGGCGTAGCGCCGGGTCAGGGCGCTGCCGATGCCGGCGATCGTGACGCCTGCCAGGCTGAACGAGACGCCCCGCCACAGGTCGTTTACGCCTTCGATCTTGTCGCCGCCGAACCCGACCAGCAAGGCGACGCCGGCCAATGCGATGACGAGGCCGGGGAGGGATGCCGCCTGGAACCTCTCGCCCGGGACGAGGAAGTGGGCCGCGGCGACGGTGGTCAGCGGGAGCAGAGCCAACAACAAGCCGCCGACGCTCACCGGAAGGTCTTCGAGAGCCCGCGTGAGGATCACGTTGGGAATGCCCATGGCGAGCGTCCCCATGACCGCGCCACGCCACCACGCTCGGCGTGAACTGCTGCGGTAACGGCCCGTGATGGCGATTACCACGAGAAGCGCGACCAGGCCAAACGCCATCCGAATGGGGACCAGCGTCACGGCATCGACGCCGAGGTTGATGGCCACTTTGCTCAGCACCGCGGAGCACGACCAGCCCAAGGTGGCGGCGACGAGTGGTGTCCAGGGGCTCATGAGCGTCCAGGAAGGTAGTGGCTCAACACACAGTTTCCGCCTGCCGATAACCTGACCGTGATGACTTTCTCCAAACGCTTGATTTCTGCTGTCGCAGCGACGGCCCTCCTTCTGGCCGCGTGTGGCGGGGGAGCCGTCGACACGACCACCACGACCACCTCACCTCCCACTACGACCACTCTTCCGGCTCCCGAGGCCATGCAGATTGCCTACCAGCTGGAGGCCGGCAAGTCCTACACCTTCGAGCTGGAAATGAACCAGACGATGGAGATGACCACCACGGGTGACGCCGCGGCCATGGCGGAAGAGGACCTCCCCGGAGAGATGAAGATGACCGTCTCCGGGCCCACCCAGGTCACCTATGCGATCGCCGACGGCCCCGAGGACGGGACCTACGAGATCACAATCACGAGCGACCTCTCCGGGCTCGACTTCGACATCACCATCGATGGTGAGACCGCCGAACCCGAGGAGATCCCCGACTTCGCGGAGCTCGAGCCCCAGGCCACCACGATCGTGGTCGACGAGCACGGAAAGCCGATCGGCGCCAACTCCGAGATCCCGGACGACCTGTTCGGCGGGATGTTCGGTGACATGGGCGGCATGATGGGCGACATGGGTGGCTCGATGTTCAACCCCGCCCAGTTCTTCGGCCCCGCTCTCACCGACGAGGAGGTCGAAGTCGGCGACACGTGGACCGAGACCACCGAGATCCCGCTGATGGGCGAAGACGCGGCCACCTCGACCGTGACGAGCACCATCGACCGCATGGAGGACCTGGACGGGACCCCGACCATGGTCATCGAGACCGTCGTGGCCAACTCCGAGATCAACTTCGACCTGGCCGAGCTCCTGCTCGCCATGTTCGAGGGGTTCATGGATCCTGAGCAGGCGTCTGAGGAAGACCTCGCCATGCTGGAGCAGTTCCGGGACCAGATGAAGTTTCTGTTCGTGGTGGACGCCTCCGAGACGAACATGACTTCGTGGTTCGACCCCGAGGCCGGGATGACGCTCCAGTCCCGTCTGGTTGGCGGCACCCACATGATGATGGATGTCAACGTGCCCGACGACGAGACCGGCGAGATGATGGCCTTCACGCTGGACATGTCGGTCAGCCAGGCAATGACCTACCGCCTGGTCGACTCCGCAGGGACTTGACGTCCCGATGCCACTGGGGAGCGGGCGCGGTACCCTGAGCTCGTGACCCTGGCTCACTCTTCCGAGCGGACTTCCGTGCTGGGGGAGCGGGTGACGACGCCGACACTGCGCACCTTCCTCAGGGGAGTTCCATCCGTGGACGAGGTGGGTGTGGCGGAGCGAGTCGCCGCCCTCTCCACACGCTCCATCAAGAAGGAGTCGAAGCGCGCCGCCCTCGACCTGATCGTTCGGATGATGGACCTGACCACGCTGGAGGGCAAGGACACGCCCGGACGGGTGGCCCAGCTCTGCGCCAAGGCGATGCGGCCCGACCCCACCGATGACTCCGTCCCCCCGGTCGCCGCGGTGTGCGTCTATCCACCGATGGTCCCCTTCGCCGTGAGTGCGACCGAGGGCTCCGGCGTGAAGGTTGCCAGCGTTGCCACCTACTTCCCGTCGGGTATGGCCGACACCAGGCTCAAGATCGAAGAGACCAAGGCGGCGGTCGCCGCAGGCGCCGACGAGGTGGACATGGTCATCGACCGCGGTGCCTTCCTCGCCGGCGAATACTTCAAGGTGTTCGACGAGATACGCCGGGTCAAGGAAGCGTGCGGCCCGGCTCACCTCAAGGTGATCCTCGAGACCGGCGAGCTGGCGACTTTGGACAACGTGCGCCGGGCATCCATGCTCGCCATGGCGGCGGGCGCCGACTTCATCAAGACCTCAACTGGCAAGGTGACCCCGGCTGCAACCCTCCCGTTCACGCTCGTGATGCTGGAGGCCATCCGCGACTTCCACGACGCCACGGGTGTGGTCGTGGGCATGAAGCCGGCCGGTGGCATCCGCACCTCGAAGGAGGCGATCAGGTACCTCACGGTCCTCAACGAGACGCTCGGTGAGCCGTGGATGACACCGGACCTGTTCCGGTTCGGGGCGTCGTCGCTGCTCAACGACGTCCTCATGCAGATCAGGTGGCTCGAGACCGGCCGCTACGCCTCACCCGACTACTTCACCAAGGACTGAAACGATGGCATCGAACCGGCTCCCTACGACGACTCACACGCCGCTCCTCTGGGAGTACGCGCCCTCCCGCGAATCCACCGACCTGGTGAAGGTGGCCGACCGCTACGGCCTGTTCATCGACGGCGAGTTCCGGGATCCCAAGTCGGAGAAATGGTTCCCCACGATCAATCCGGCTACCGAGGAGAGGCTCTCCACCGTGGCCGAGGCGGGTCAAGCCGACGTCGACGACGCGGTCGCCGCTGCCCGGGCGGCCTACGAGGGGCCCTGGGGGAAGATGCCGCCATCCGAGCGGGCCAAGCATCTGTTCCGCATCGCCCGCATGGTCCAGGAGCGTTCGCGGGAGCTGGCCGTCCTCGAAGTCCTCGACGGTGGCAAGCCGATCCGGGAAGCCCGCGACGTCGACCTGCCGTTGGTAGCCGGCCACTTCTTCTATTACGCCGGCTGGGCTGACAAGCTCGAGTATGCCTTTGGCGGCGCCAGCCCTCGGCCCCTTGGCGTCGCCGGGCAGGTGATTCCCTGGAACTTCCCCATGCTGATGCTGGCGTGGAAGGTGGCTCCTGCGCTGGCCGCGGGCAACACTGTGGTGTTGAAACCCGCTGAGACGACACCCTTGAGTGCTCTCCATTTCGCCCAGATCGCAGCCGAGGCTGGTCTGCCGCCAGGTGTACTCAACGTGGTCACCGGTGCCGGGAAGACTGGAGCGATGGTTGTGGGTCATCCCGATGTCGACAAGGTGGCGTTCACCGGCTCGACCGCCGTCGGGAAGAAGATCCGCTCCGAGCTCGCCGGGACGAAGAAGAAGCTGACCCTGGAGCTCGGCGGCAAGGCTGCCAACATCGTGTTCGAGGACGCCCCGCTCGATCAGGCCGTGGAGGGGGTGATCAACGGCATCTTCTTCAACCAGGGCCACGTCTGCTGCGCCGGATCCCGCCTCCTCATCGAGGAGAGCATTCACGACCGGTTCGTCGACAAGCTGAAGCGGCGCCTCACCACCCTGCGGGTCGGCGACCCGATGGACAAGAACACCGACGTCGGCGCCATCAACAGCCGCGCGCAGCTGGAAAAGATCAATGAGCTCGTCGACTCGGGCATCGCCGAGGGCGCCGAGATGTACCAGCCGGACTGTCCGCTCCCGGCGAAGGGGTTCTGGTTCCGGCCCACTCTCTTCACGGGGGTGTCCCAGTCGCACCGCATCGCCCAGGAGGAGATCTTCGGGCCGGTGCTATCGATCCTCACCTTCCGCACGCCTGAGGAGGCGATCGAGAAGGCTAACAACACGCCGTATGGCCTCTCCGCCGGCGTGTGGACCTCGAAGGGCTCGAGGATTCTCTGGATGGCCGACCGGCTCGCCGCAGGCGTCGTCTGGGCCAACACCTTCAACAAGTTCGACCCCACTTCACCCTTCGGCGGATACAAGGAGTCGGGCTTCGGTCGGGAGGGAGGGCGTCACGGCCTCCTCCCGTACATGGACTGGAGCGAGGCGTGAGTCGGCTCGATGTCCGCAAGACCTACAAGCTGTACATCGGCGGCAAGTTCCCGAGGTCGGAGTCGGGCCGCTCCTATCCGGCGCTTGGTGCCGACGGCGAGATACTGGCCCGGGTTGCCTGGGGCTCGCGCAAGGACCTGAGGGACGCGGTCCGCACCGCTCGCGGCGCCCAGGGTTCCTGGGCCGCTGCCACCGCTTACAACCGCGGCCAGGTCGTCTATCGGATCGCCGAGACCCTCGAAGATCGGACCGGGGCGTTCACCGAACAGCTCACCGACCTGGGAGTGACCAAGGCCAATGCCGCCAAGGAGGTGGCGACCGCCGTCGACCTGCTGGTCTGGTACGCAGGGTGGGCCGACAAGTACGCCCAGGTGATGGGAAATCTGAACCCGGTCGCCGGTCCCTTCTTCAACATCTCGTCGCCAGAGCCGACCGGGGTAGTGGGAGTGGTCGCTCCGGAAGAGCCGGCACTCGCCGGGCTAGTGGCGTCGGTGGCGCCGGTCCTGGTCCCCGGAAACGCTGCCGTCGTTCTTGCCTCGGAGTCCGCGCCCATGCCGGCGATCACGTTCGCCGAGGTCCTCGACACCTCCGACGTGCCCGGGGGAGTGGTCAATGTGCTCACCGGTCTCAAGGACGAGTTGATTCCCTGGCTCGCCGACCACATGGACGTCA
>CAZGWX010000220.1:0-13944 GCA_964529515.1 uncultured Acidimicrobiaceae bacterium | reverse complement strand
GAGGAAGATCACCCCGGTCGCTTTGTCGATCTCGGACTTGTTGCGGCTGCCGCCGGGGATCTCGACCACGGCTACGAGCGGTTCGGTCATCGCGTCAGGCTATTCGGGGCCGCGGCTCAGTCGTCGAGAATGACGACTGTTTCCTCGTAGCGCCTGACTCTCCCGCTGACCGACCGCTCGTCGATGAGGCGGTCGAGGGCGTTCTGGTCGCCCGAGTCGAGGATCGACAACGGTGCATGGAGGCGAAGGACGCGCTCGGGGATCAGGAATCTGGTCACCCCTGCGGGGAGCAGGTCCTCGCGGAGGGCCGCTTCGACGACGTCAGCGACTTCGACTCGGGGGAACTCGACGATCAACGACCAGTCCGGGAACCGGCGATTCACAGTCGTTGCCTGGGGGTCGATGATTCGGCTGGTCTCGCACCTGCCGATATACGAGGCAACAAGCGCTGACATGGTGGCGTTATGGCTCATGTCGGTCCCGAGCACCGAAAGGCTGGGCCCGTCCTTGACGGTCACCCGGGGCGCGCCGCCGGTATCGGAGGTCTGGAGACCGGGAACGGCGGCGATTTTGTCGAGGATCCCTTCGGTCGAGCAGTCGCGGAGCACGTGGTGCCAGGTCTCGAGGGTCACGGTCGCCGGGTCGACCACCTGAATGACGATATGGCGCAGCCCGAGGCTGAGGATGGCCTCGGTCCGGCTGGCGCCGTCGAGCACAACGAAGCGTCCGGCGGCCTCCATGCAGATCACAGGGTTGATCTGGACACGCTCGGCCGAGATGCGTGTCCGGATCTGGGACACCCGCTTCGGATCAACCCCCTCGTGGCGTTTCACCGACCCGATGGGCACCACTCGAAGGGCCGGTACCAGGGACATCGGGGCATTATTCCCTGTTTGAGCCCTCCCGGCGACCGAGGATGGTCAACCCAGGGCGCCGAGTGCCGCCACCAGGCGATCCACGTCGGACTCGTCGTGGTAGACCCCGAACCCGATCCGCAGCCGATCACGGCGGTAGTCGGTGACCACGCCTCCGTCGTGTAGCTGGCGGTAGAGGTCGCCGGCCCGCTCGGTGCGGAAGGTGAGGAAGCTGCCCCGACCGTGTGGCTGAGGGGGTATCAGCTCGCCCGGAGCAGCCCCCGCAACCAGGAACCGCTCCTGCAGGACGCGGACGTGGGCCGCTACTTCGGCCGGGCCGACGCCCTCGCTTTCGAGCCACGAGAGCACGGCGTTCATCCGGTAGAGGCCGGAAGGGTCGAAGGTGGCACCGAGAAAGCGTGAGCCGTCGGTGCCGTATGCGATCTGGTCGACGCCGCTCTCCAGCTGGCCGAACCCCGCGTACCAGCCAGTGTCGACCGGGCGGGGCCCGAAACCGGGGGGACAGTGCATGAAGCATGCGCCCTCGCCACTCATGGCATATTTGTAGCCCCCGGCGATATAGAAAGCCCGGTCCTGGATCGCTCCCAGGTCGAAGGGCATCGCCATGAACCCGTGGTACCCGTCGATGACCACGAAGGTGGTCTGGTCGGGCACTGCCGACACGATCCGGTCAAGGCCGGGGACCATGAACCCGGAGTCGAAGAACACCTGGCTCATGTAGATCAGATCGTGGGCGCCGGAGCGGGCCTGGGCGGTGAACCGCTCGGTAAACGTGTCGAACGGCTCCACCGGCACCCGGTCGACGATCGCCAGCCCAGCCTCCTCCCATCGTCGGATTTGCCGGACGAACGAGTGGAACTCGGCGTCGGTAGTCAACACCCGCACCGGCGGCTCGAAGCACGAGAAGAGCCGGAGGAGGAAGGAGTGGGTGTTGGGGGAGAAGGCCAGGGTGTCCCCATCGGCCACCCCGATCACCTTGGCAATCCGACCTGAGAGCTCGGGGATCAACTCGCCGAACACCCGGCCCCATTTGTCGTCGGCGAGACGGGCCGCGTCGAGCCAGGCCTGCAGCTGGGCGTGGAAGGACACGTCGGGCCACGGGTGGTGGGAGTGCGCCGCCACATGCAGCCGCTCCGGATCCGCCGAGAAGAACCGGGAGAACCCCGGCTTCAGGTTCACTGCTGGTAGCGGAAGCTCATCGACTCCCTGATCTCCGGCGGGAGGTCGGGGCGGTCGGCGCGGGGGATCAGGAAGGTGGAGAGGTTGAAGAGATCGGCGTAGACCCTGGTCCGCTCCGCAGACTTCTCCAGGTACCTGGCGCCTGCCGAGCCTCCTGTGCCGATCCGACGACCGATCATCCGCAGAACCATCTGGGAGTGTCGGTAGCGCCACAGGGTGAAGCCCTCTTCCATATCCATCAGCAGCTCGAGCATGTGGAACGGCTCCTGGAGCGCCGGCTCGTCTCGGTAGAGGCAGATGAACAGCGCGGCCTGGAACGCCCGGTTGCTGAGACGGAGGCGACCGGCGGCGACCTCGCTGGCGTGGCGCTCGGGGTCGAACACCACGTCGTATTGGGCGAGGACGGCTTTGAAGTCCTCGTCTTGCGAGGCCTTCTCGTCTGCCGTGAGGTTCGGGTTGGACTCCACCAGCGAACGGTCGATCTCGATGCGCTCTCGCACGGCGCTTTTGTAGGTCTCCCAGAACGAGAAGTCGCCCCGGTCGAGGAAGGGGGTTCGCTCCAGCCACCTCTCGACGAGATCGAAGAGTGACGGCTGGTCCTCGACGGCCGCGACCCGGTCGCGGTCCTCGTCGTTGAGGCGCTCGGTGTAGACGGCGCCGGCGAGCTTGAGGCGGTCCTCCCGACGCACGCCGAGCTTGTTCTCCACGATGCGGAACTGCGCCGACTGGAATCCGGATGCCGGGAACAGGTAGTCCCTGAAGTCGAGGAAGTCCATGGGCGTCATGGTCTCCAGAACCCCGATCTGTTCGATGAGCAGCCTCTGGATGGCGACTATGCGCCGCAGCCGGCTGACCACGGTCCCCATCTCGTTCTCCTCGAGAAACGGCTGGCCCAGGAGCTCCATGATCGAGTCGAGCTCCCAGCTGATCTGCTTGAACCAGAGCTCATACGCCTGATGCACGATGATGAACAGCATCTCGTCGTGAACCGGTTTCCCCAATTTGGCGCTCTCCAGCTGTTGGGACGACAACAGCCGGTCCAACATCAAGTACTCGGGGTAGTAGAGAGGCTCGGCGCTGCTCATTCCCGTCAACCTAGTTGAACGCGCCACACCATTTCTCTGAGCGCTCCCAGAGCTCGGCGGCCAGGTGGTCGTCGAGGGCGACGGGCGAGGGCCTGCGCTCGGTCCGGCGTGCCCAGTACGCGCCAGAAGTCGTCGCGATGCCGGGGTCGTTGGCGCACCAGACGACCGTGTCGGCGCCCTCCTCCGACGTGAGCGGGCGGCCCAGGAAAGGCTTGACGAACCACGGGAAGATGGCGGTGTTGACCAGCCCAGGGTGGACGGCATAGGTGCTGATCTCAGGGCTCCTGCGAGCCAGCTCCCGCGCGAACAGCAGGTTGGCGAGCTTCGAGGTCGAGTACTCGGCGAGGCCGGTGCGGCTTCTGGTGCGACTCTGGACACGCTCGAAGTCGATTCTGTCCGATCGGTGGTGCATCTCTGAGCTCACCTGCACGACCCGGCTCTGAGGTCTCAGCGCCGGAGCCAGCAACGAGGTGAAGCGGAAGTGGCCGAGATGGTTGGTCCCGAACTGCAGCTCGAATCCGTCCTCGGTGACGCCCCTGCCACCCCCGACACCGGCGTTGTTGATCAGGACACCGATGGTGTCGTGACGAGCGAGGATGGCGTCCGCGCCGGTCTCGACCGATCGGATCGACCCGAGATCCAGACGCACCGTCTCCGCGGAACCGCCGGCGGCACGGATCTGCCCGAGGAGGGCGTCGAGCTTGGCCTGTGAGCGCCCCGCCGCCACCACGTGGTGTCCGTTGGCGGCAAGGGCCAGCGCCGTTGCTCGCCCGATTCCCGAGGTCGGCCCGGTGACGACGGCTATCTCCATAGAGCCAGGGTATTACCGTCGGTGCCGGTGACCGACTGGCCTGAAACGCTCAACGCCGACGGGTTCTTCCTGCGTGACGACCTCGCCGCGAAAGGCGGCCGGATCGCGCTCCGCCTCGACGACCGGAACGTCACCTACTCGGAGGTGGACCGTCGCGCCTCGGGTTACGCCTCTCTCCTGACGGCGGCCGGAGTGGGGAAAGGCGATCGTGTTTTCGTATTGCTCGACGACGGCATCGACTACCCGGCGGCAATCTTCGGGATCATGCGGATCGGGGCGGTGGTCGTGATGATCAACCCCGATCTGACCACCACCGCGCTCTCGGGGGTCGCCGCTATGGCCCGCCCCGCGGCGGCCATCGTCGGCGTCCCCCATGCAGCGCACTTCGAGCAGGCGGTGGGAGCGGATCCGGCGATCATCCAGGTCGAACCCGGGATGGAGGTCCCCGAGGTCGACGTGCCGACCACACCGACAGCTCCCGACGACCCGGCGGTCTGGCTGTTCAGCGGGGGCACCACCGGACTTCCCAAGGCCGTTCCCCAAACGCACCGGAGCCTGGTGAACACGACACGCCTGTACGGCCAGGGTGTGCTCGGGCTCGGCCCCGACGACGTGACCATCTCCGTCCCCAAGCTCTACTTCGGATACGCCACCGGCTCCAACCTGTTGTTCCCGTTCTCGGTGGGGGCGTCGAGTGTCCTTTTCGCCGGCCCATCCACTCCGGCGGCCATCTTTGAACGCCTGGAGCGTCACGGCGCCACCGTCCTGGTCAACGTGCCGTCGGCAATCAACAAGATGGTGGGCCATCCGGACGGGGACCTGTCGTCCTTGCGCCTCGCCACCTCGGCGGGGGAAGCGCTGCCCGACACCTTGTACCACCGGTGGGTGGAGCGCTTCGGCGTCGAGCTGCTCGACGGGCTGGGGACAGCCGAGATGTGGCACATCTTCGTCTCCAATCAGCCTGGAGAGGTGAGGCCGGGCACGCTTGGGCGTGTGGTGCCCGGTTTCGAGATCAAGGCTTGCGACGAGGACGGCAATGAGGTCCCACCGGGTGACGTGGGCCGCCTGTGGGTCAAGGGCGAGTCCCTCGGTCTCGGCTACTGGAACGATCCGGAGCGCACCGCCGAGGCGTTCCGGCCGCCTTGGTTCGCCGGGGGCGACCTGGTGTCGATCGACGGCGACGGGTTCGTCACCCATCGCGGGCGGGCCGACGATGCCATCAAGGTGAAGGGGAAGTGGTTCCGGCCCCAGGAGCTGGAGTCTGTGCTGCTCGACCATCCGGCGGTGGCGGCGTGTGCCGTGGTGGCAACCGAGGATGATGCCGGACTGAGCCGGCCCGTTGCCTTCGTAGTGCGCTCGGGGGAGGTCGGCGAACAGGACCTGGTCGACTGGTCGTTGGAACGACTCGAGGCTTACAAGCACCCGCGACGTGTGTGGTTCGTCGACGAGCTGCCACAGACGCACCTGGGCAAGGTCGACCGGGGCGAGCTGCGCCGAAGGGCTTTGGCCCCCTGAGCTTGGTCCCCCTGAGCGAATGCGAAGGGGGAAGGTACCTCTCGGCCTCCTTCGTCGTTCAGCGGTGCCTTCCCCAAGCCTGCGGCTTGAGGACCAAGCTAGTATCGAACAGGTGTTCGATGAGCCGACCATCCTTCACGCCGATCTCGATGCGTTCTATGCCTCGGTGGAGCAGATGCTCGAACCGAAGTTGCGAGGTAAGCCCGTCCTGGTCGGAGGTGGCATCGTGGTGGCCGCCTCCTACGAGGCGCGAGCCTTCGGTGTGCGGGCGCCGATGCCGCTACGCGAAGCCTTGGCGTTGTGCCCCAACGCTGTCGTGGTCAACGGGCACTTCGAGCGCTACCTGGAGCTCTCCGACCGGGTCATGGAGGTTCTAGGTGACGCCACCCCGGTGGTGGAGCAGATCTCCGTGGACGAGGCCTTCCTCGACGTCTCGGGAAGCGTCCACCTGCTCGGATCGCCCAGCGAGATCGCCCGCCTTCTCCGGTTGAGAGTGCACCAAGAGATTGGGCTCCCGCTCTCCATCGGCATCGCATCGACCAAGTTTCTGGCCAAGATCGCTTCGGCCCGGGCCAAGCCCGATGGCCTCCTGTTGGTGCCGAGAGGTACCGAGCTCGACTTCCTCCACCCGCTTCCGGTCGAGGCCATGTGGGGTGTGGGCCGGGTCACATCCCGCAAGCTGCGGCGCCTCGGCATCGAGACCATCGGCGACCTGGCCTGCCTGTCCCCGAAGGGCATGGTCCCGGTCCTCGGGCCGGCCGCCGCTCATGGGCTGGTCGCCCTCGCCTGGAACCTCGATCCCCGTCATGTGCGAGGCGGCCGAAGGGCCGGGAGCGTGGGCAGCCAGCAGGCGCTCGGGCGCGGTCTCACCTCCGTAGAGGACATGAACACGGTGGTGCTGGGCCTGGCCGACCGGGTGGGGCGTCGGATGCGAGCCAAGGGACGGGTCGGGACCAACCTGACGGTGCGGGTCCGCTACCCGGGCCCGCGGGCAGTGACCAGGTCGCATGTCCTCTCCGGTCCCACGGCATCGACGGCCACGCTTCACGAGGCTGGTATGGCTCTCCTGGCTCGCGCCTTGGAAGTGTCCTACGGCGAGCCCGTGACCCTGATCGGCATGTCGATGGCCGCACTCAGTTCCGGAGACTTCGTCCAGTTGGCGTTGGCACTCGATGGGGGATCGGCCGTCCAGCCGGGGTCGGTCGCCGACCTGAAGCGTCAGTCGCTGGATTCCTCCGTCGACGAAATCCGGGAGAAGTTCGGCAGGGACCTCATGAAGCTCGGAAGAACGGGCCGGGGTGACGACGCCTTCCGGCGTTTGTCAGAGCGCTCCTGACTTCTCCTCGGCCAGGACCATCGGGCCCTGTCCCTCGGGCCTGAAACCCGTCGCCCCATCGAAGGCGGCCCGGACCTGGTCCATGAAGGCGCCGGTGTCCCCCTCGTATCGGATCGGCGGGGCGAGTAACACCCGGCGCTCCTGGCAGTGGAGCACCGCCGGTACCACCGGCACTCCGGCTCCGTCGGCGAGCCGAACAAAGCCTGACTTCCACTGGGGCACCGCTTTCCTCGTTCCCTCCGGCGCCACGACGAGGACCATGGTCTCCGACCGGTTGAACTCCTCGGCCACCTGTCGCACCAGTCCACCTGGCGCGGATCGATCGACCGGGATGCCCCCTAGGGCCCGCAGCAGAACGGAGAGGGGCCACCAGAAGAGGGTGTGCTTGCCGAGGAAGCGGGCGTCGATCTTGTAGGCATGCACCGCGGCCATGAAAAGGATGAAGTCCCAGTTGGAAGTGTGGGGAGCCCCGATCACGACGGATTTCGGGTTCTCAGGAAGGCCGCCTTCGAACTTCCAGCCCAGCCGTCTCAGGATCCAGTGAGTGAAGGCGGTGAGGGACACGAGGTCAGCGGGCCGCGGCGATCCGGAAACCGGACTCGTCGACCCACACGAAGGACGAGCGTCCGTCGACTGCGGCGACGATGGCCTCGGCCATCTCATCGGAGACCACCCCCGCGTCATCGTCCCGGTAGATCACCCGGACACGAGCCCGGCTGGGGAAAGTCGTCGACAACTTGCCGGGATGCGAGCAGATCACCGTGACGTCGAAGGGAGCGGTCTCGTCTTCGAGGTCCTCCGTCAACCCGCGATCGGACGCATAGGTGCTGAGGAGGTGCCAGGCCGCCAGGCTGGACGTGACGAACAGGCTGGCGACGGGAACCGCGGCGTCCGATAGGCCGCCCACTCCCAGGACCGCCTGGAAGACCATGACCAAGAACGAGATGAGGGACACGGCAGCGGTGATGGCGGTGATGACGCCGAGAACCAACAGGTAGAGGCGCCGAGGGGTCGACGCTGCTTCCTCGAGACGCGGTGCGCTTTGTCCGTGGCTCCAGTACCCGTACCAGACGCCGACTGCGGTGAGCGCCGCAATCGACGCGACTATCGCCAGTTCCTTTTCGTCGCCGACGAACGAGGCCCCGCTGAAGACCGTGGTGGTCAGCGCGGTCAGGGAGCCGATGATCGAGACGAGGCCGACGGCGGCCAGCAGGTACTCGTAGAACCGCACAGCGTCCGTGCGTGCGGAACCAAGAACCGAGCGATGGTGCTGCCAGGAGGCGTAAGCAACGACGGCCAGGGCGACGGTGAAGGGGAGGAACGAGAAGGCCGATCCGGCCGGTTCATTGGTGTCGCCGATCAGGTAGACGAGGGTCATGGCGAGAGTGAACGCGGCCGTTCCGATGAGGATGCTCATCGATGTGACCGACACCACGATCGCCCAGGCCCGGCGCATGGGGCCATGGCCTTCCGCCCAGCGGTGGATCCAGCGGTACCACCAGAGGGGCAGGCCCGTGAGTATGAACGCCAGCGACTCGAGCACTCCCGGGCCGAACCCGGGGAAGTCGGCGACCATGTCGTACAGGGCCAGGAATCCCTCGTAGAGGACGCCGCCGAGACCGGCGGCAAGCGGCACGAAGCCGATGGCCGCACCGACGGTCCTCGGGATCTCGTAGGCCTGGCGGGGGAGGGGAGTGTCGCGGACGGCGAACTCGTGGAAGACCAACGACGCCAGGAAGACGACCAAGTTGGTCCATGGCGCCGTACCAGTACCTGTGAAGAGCCGGAGCAGGGTCTGGCTGAGTGCGACCACCAGGGCGATGCCCAGTACCAGTTCGATGACCGTGAGATAGAGCGTGAACCCGCCGATCCCGCCTCCCGCAAGGCGGCGCTTGCGCTGGCGGATCCACAGGATGACCGAGACCGGAGCAGAGACCGCGATCGCGGCCAGGGCCGAGGCGACCTGGCGCTCCGGCTCGAAGACGAACGGGTCGTTGGGGAAGGCTGCCCGCGCCAGCGCGGCGACCGAGAAGACAAGTACCAGCATCGCGGCCGCCAGGAGAACGTAGGTGATGACGTCGGCGCCGATTGCGACGTCGTCCCGCTGCCCTTCGGTCCTGCCGCGGCGGGTGAGGGCGACCACTCCGAAGATCGCCGCGCCGATCACGGCGAGGAGAAGCACGCCGGCCAATCCGCCTACCACAGGTCAACCATCAGCAGTTCCACCGGAAGTTTGGCCACGGGTCGCCCGCCACATACCAGAAGCCGTCCCGTCGCACCATGTCGAAGTGCATCTCGCTTGACCAGCCTCCGAAGAAGCCTCCCGACCCGAACTGGAGGGACATCACGATGCTCACGGAATCCTCCCCGCGGGTGATGGTCTCCCGGTGCATGGCCGTGAAGTCTTCGAAGAACGCCTGGGAGAGGTCGTCGGCGTCACATCCCTGAAAGTCGAGAGGATCGAGAAAGGCGAGCGCCTGATCCCAGTCGCGGTCGGCCATCCCCTGGAGGTAGAGCCGTAGGGCTCCCTCCGGAGTGGTGGGATCCGCAGTGCCGTTGCCGCGGATCAGGGCGACCGCGCCGAGCACGACTACCAGGACCGCGAGGGCGGCAGGCACGATCCAGGCGGGTCGATTTCGCTCCGGGGCTTCGGTCACGTCAGCAGAGTAGATGTCACGAGCTCCGCAACCGGTTCCAGCTCAATCTTGCATTCCGAGGGCCTTCATTCCCCCGGTCATGTTGGCTACTTCTGCGAAGCCCAGGTGGATGAGGTAGGCGGCGACCTGGTGCGACCTCGAGCCCGACCTGCAGACGCAAAGGATGGGCCGGTCGCGGGGCAGCTCATCGATCCGTTGCACGAGCTCGTTCATGGCGATAAGCGTGGCACCTGGGAGAGTGCCGAGGGCCCACTCATGCTCCTCACGGATGTCGAGGAGCATCGCGTCACGCTCCGACGCCCACGCCTCCCAGTCTTCGGCGGGGACGGTGGGCACCTGGTTCATGGGGACGATGGTACGGGTGTCGTGTCCTACACTCGCCTCAGCCCACCGCCGGAGGAATGATCGACATCGCAGTGCTCGCATCGGGATCGGGCACCAACCTCCAGGCCCTTCTCGATGCACCAGACGTGCGCCCTCATGTCGTGCTGGTGATATCCGACAAGCCCGGAGCCGGGGCCCTCGAACGAGCCCAAACAGCAGGCATTCCGTGCCGCGTCGTCCAGTTCACCTCCTACGCCGACCGCCGCGCCTTCTCGGCGGCGATCGCTGACGCGGTGGAGGAGTCGGGGGCCAAGGGCGTGGTCTTCGCCGGGTTCATGAGAGTCCTGTCCGCAGACTTCGTCGATCGCTTTCCCGGCCACATCATCAACGTCCACCCTTCCCTCCTTCCCCTGTTCCCGGGCGCCCGGGCTGTGGAGGCGGCATTGGCGGCCGGGGTCGCGACCACCGGTGTCACAGTTCACTTTGTCGACGAGAAGGTCGACCACGGTCCCGCCATCCGCCAGGTTGAGGTGCCTGTCCTGCCGGATGACGACGTCGAGACCTTGCACGACCGGATCAAGGAGGTCGAGCACCGCATCTACCCCGAAGTGGTCGCCCGATTCGTCGCCGGGCGTATCTCGATCGATGGTGATCGGCTGGGGGAGTGGTGAGGGCGCTGGTCTCGGTCCACGACAAGACGGGTCTGGTGGACTTCGCCCGGAGGTTGGTGACAGCGGGGTTCGAGATCGTCTCGTCAGGGGGGACTGCAACCGCACTCGCCGATGCCGGTGTGGCGGTAACGGCGGTGACGGACGTGACCGGTTCGCCGGAGGTGCTCGACGGACGCGTCAAGACGCTGCACCCCGCCATCCACGGCGGGATCCTGGCCCGCGGTCCCGAGGACGACGCGGACCTGGCAGCCGTTGGAGCCGCCCCGTTCGACATGGTGGTCTGCAATCTCTATCCGTTCGAGTCGACGCTGGCGTCCGGTGCCTCTGATAACGCCCTGGTCGAGATGGTCGACATCGGAGGCCCGGCGATGATCCGTGCGGCCGCCAAGAACCACTCGCGCGTCACGGTGGTGGTCTCTCCCGCCCGTTACGACGAGGTTGCCAACGCCATCGAGGCTGGCCGTGTCGGCGCCGACTTCAGACGGCGGCTCGCTGCCGAGGCCTTCTTTGCCACCGCCGCATACGACGCCGCCATTGCCGGCTGGCTGGGCGACGACCTGGTGGTGCCGCTGCGACGTGTCTCGGGGCTGAGGTACGGGGAGAACCCGCATCAGGATGCGGCGCTCTACGTCGAGCACGGCGTCAGCCCGTGGTGGGCCGCGGCCGAGCTCACCCAGGGCAAGGAGATGTCCTTCAACAATTACGCCGACGCCGAGGCCGCCTGGCGCCTGGTCCACGACCTCGGGCCGCAATCGGCGGTGGTGATCAAGCACACTATTGCCTGTGGCGCGGCGGCGGCCGATTCCGTGGCGGAGTCGTTCCGGTTGGCGTGGGAGGGCGACGACCTCGCAGCCTTCGGCGGCGTGGTCGCCATCTCAGGTGAGATCGACGCCGCCACCGCCACCCAGATCGCGGACCGCTTCATCGAGGTGGTCATCGCCTCCTCGGTCACGGACGAGGCCGCATCGATCCTCGCCGCCAAGACCCGCATGAGAGTGATGGTGGCGCCGCCACCCACGCCCGGCCGCGACTTCCGAAGGATCGAGGGAGGGTTCCTGGTCCAGTCACCCGACAGCGTCGCCACGGCTGGCTGGCGGAACGCCACCGCCCGGCGACCTACCGGGGATGAGACCGAGGCTCTGCGGATCGCGTGGACAGTGGCGGCGCACGCCCGATCCAACGCAGTCGTGCTCGCCCGGGGCCTGCAGGCCGTGGGCATTGGCGCGGGCGACCAGTCGCGCGTGGGCGCGGCATTGCGTGCGGTTGCCAAAGCGGGTGACAGGTCGGCAGGTGCGGTCGCCGCTTCCGACGGATTTTTTCCCTTCCGCGACGGGGTCGACACTCTCGCCGATGCCGGGGTCACGGCCGTGATCGCCCCCGGCGGATCCCGCAACGACGACCAGGTGGTGGCTGCGGCCGAGGAGAGGGGTCTCGCCTTCGTTCTCGCCCCGGAGAGGCACTTCAAGCATTGAGCCGCGCCCGGGTGCTCGACGGCCGGGCAGTGGCCGAAGTGGTGAAGGCGGAGGTGGCTGCACGCGTCGCCGCCCTGGACTTCGCCCCGGCCCTGGCGACGGTCCTCGTGGGGGATGACCCCGCCTCGCATGTATATGTCCGCGGCAAGCGTCGCGACGCAAGCGAGGTCGGCATCGCGTCGGCGCACTTCGAGCTTCCGGCGTCAGCTACGCAGGCCCAGGTCGAGGCGCTGGTGGGATCACTCAATGCCGATCCGGAGGTGGATGGGATCCTCGTCCAGCTCCCTCTGCCCGCAGGTCTCGACGGTGAGGCAGTTGTCGAGCACATCGATCCGGCGAAGGACGTCGACGGGCTGCATCCCTTCAATCTGGGCCGCATGGTCCTGGGCCAATCGGGTGTCAGGCCTTGCACGCCAGCGGGTGTGATGAGGATCCTCGACCACTACGGCACCAAACTCGCCGGCGCCCGGGCGGCTGTCGTCGGACGGTCGTTCCTGGTGGGCAGGCCGCTAACGATGATGCTGTCCGAGAAGGGCGTGGACGCCACGGTGAGCATCGCCCATTCCCGTTCGACCGACCTGGCTGCGGTCACGCGCGAGGCCGACATCCTGATCGTCGCTGTCGGTTCGCCTCACCTGATCGGAGCCGAGCACGTCAAGCCCGGCGCGACCGTGGTCGACGTGGGCGTGAATCGCACCGACGATGGCCTGGTCGGCGACGTCGACTTCGACGCTGTCTCCGAGGTGGCCGGGGCCGTGACGCCGGTGCCCGGAGGGGTTGGGCCGATGACACGGGCGATGCTCCTGGTCAACACCGTCGACGCCGCAATGGCTCGCCGGGGCTGACCCCCTGCCACACCACTACCATCTGCCCTTCCCGCATCTCTAGGAGAATTCCGTCATGGGCACACCCATAACCAATGGATCACAGGGTCTTTCGGTACCCGACGACCCCATCATCCCGTTCATCGAAGGCGACGGCATCGGCCCCGACATCTGGGCCGCCGCCGTGCGTGTCTTCGACGCCGCAGTCGAGAAGGCCTACGGCAGCGAGCGCCGGATCGCCTGGCTCGAAGTCCTGGCCGGCGAGAAGGCCAACGACCTGACCGGGTCATGGCTGCCGGACGAGACGGTGGACGCCTTCTCCAAGCACCTTGTCGGCATCAAGGGGCCCCTCACCACCCCGATCGGCGGCGGTTTCCGTTCGCTCAACGTGGCTCTGCGCCAGATTCTCGACCTCTACGCCTGTGTTCGTCCCGTCCGGTGGTTCACCGGTGTGCCGTCGCCGGTCAAGGAGCCCGAGAAGGTCGACATGGTCATCTTCCGGGAGAACACCGAGGACGTGTACGCCGGCCTCGAGCTACAAGCGGGTACCGAGGAGGCGAAGCGCCTCATCGAGCACCTCCACTCCGAGTTCGGCTGGGACATCCGCTCCGATTCGGGCATCGGCATCAAGCCGATGTCGGAGACAGGGTCGAAGCGCTTGGTCCGGGCCGCCATCCGCTATGCACTCGACAACGACCGCCGTTCGGTGACCCTGGTCCACAAGGGCAACATCATGAAGTTCACCGAGGGCGCCTTCCGCGGTTGGGGCTACGAGGTGGTCCGGGACGAGTTCGCCGATGTCGCCGTGTCATGGGAGGACTCCGGCGGCGAGCCGGGGGACAAGCTGCTGGTCCAGGACGTCATCGCCGACGCCATGCTGCAGCAGGTGTTGACCCGGCCGGGCAATTACGACGTCATCGCCACGCCCAACCTGAACGGTGATTACCTGTCGGATGCGCTCGCCGCGCAGGTCGGCGGCATTGGCATCGCCCCTGGCGGCAACATCAACTACGACAGCGGCGTGGCCATTTTCGAGGCGACCCACGGAACCGCACCCAAGTACGCCGGGCAGGACAAGGTCAACCCCGGGTCGCTGATCCTCTCAGGGGAGATGATGCTTCGGTACATGGGCTGGCGTGGAGCGGCCGACCTGGTCGTCAAGGGCCTGGAGGGCGCCATCGCCGCCAAGACCGTG
>CAZGWX010000219.1:0-10638 GCA_964529515.1 uncultured Acidimicrobiaceae bacterium | reverse complement strand
GACCAGGTCGGCGGCGGAAAGGGCGTCGCCGAACTCACGGGCGAATCGCTGGGTGCGCGAATAGAGGTGAGGCTGAAACACGGCCATGAGACGCTGTGGCTCGGTGTCCCGCGCCGCGGCGAGGGTGGCAGCAACCTCGGTCGGATGGTGGGCGTAGTCGTCGTAGAGGGCCACCCCGGCCACCGTGCCGCGGTGCTCGAAGCGCCGGCCAACGCCCCGGAAGGCCGTGAGGGCATCGGTGAGATCTGCCGGGTCGCGGCCGAGCTCGATGAGCAGCGACAGCGCCCCGGCCGCATTCACCGCCAGATGGCGGCCCGGCCCGGGCACGGCGACCTCTGTGGTGCCCTTGGGACCGCTGAGAGTGAAACGGCTCTCGACCGGTGTCGTCCGCAGGTCGATGACCCGCCAGTCGGCGCTCTCCGCCGTCCCGTAAGTGAGCGCACCGACGACTGCGGCGACCCGGGCCGAGCCCGGATCGTCGGCGCAGCAGACGACGGGCCCGTCGACCCGACCGGCTACAGCCTCGAAGGCCTCCCGGAGTGCCTCTTCGCTCCCGAAGTGGTCGAGATGATCGACCTCGACGTTGGTCACGACCAAGCCGGCGAGTTTCACCGATTCGAAGGTGCGGAAGGCCTCGTCGACCTCCAGCACGAGCAGCGGGTCGGCACCGAGGTGGGCATTGGTGCCCGGTCCCACGAGGTCGCCGCCGACGACGAAGGAAGGGTCCTCGCCCAGTGCCCGCAGCGCCGTGACGAGGAGGGCGGTGGTGCTGGTCTTCCCGTGGGTCCCGGTGGCGCCGATCGTGGGCACCCGTGCGGTCAGCTCCCGGAGCAGCTGGGGCCTGCGCCACACCTCGACGCCGGCCTGACGGGCGGCCTCCAGCTCGGAGTCGTTCTCGGGCACGGCCGATGAGGCGACCACCAGGTCTGCCGACGCGGCCAGGTCGGGCCGGTGGCCGGTCACCACTTCCACGCCGAAGTCGGTCAGGGCATCGAGAGCCACGCCACCGCGCAAATCGGACCCGGTGACCCGATGCCCCAGCCCGGCGAGGATCTTGGCGAGGGCGCTCATCCCGGCCCCGCCGGCCCCGACGATGTGGATGTGGTCGTAGTCAAGCCTCATTGTGCGGCATCCAGCATGGCGTCGGCGATGGAGTGGGCCGCGTGCGGGCGGGCGATACGGTGTGCGGCGGCGGCCATGTCGTCGAGGCGACCCCCGTCGAGGACCCCGGACAGGACCTCGCCCAACCGGGGGAGGTCGTCCTCCGCAACTGTCACGGCGGCACCGGAGTCGGCGAGGAATTTGGCGTTGCCCTTCTGATGACCCGCCGAACCGAATCGACCCGGGATCAGGACCGACGGGGTAGCGGTCGCGGTCAGTTCGGCGACCGCTCCCCCGGCCCTGGCGATCACCAGGTCGGAAACGGCATAGAACTCCTCCATCGCGGCCACGAACCCGAGGACGAGCCTCCGATGGGCGGCACCCTCGTCGCTCGACGCCGTGTCCTCGTAGAACCGCTCGCCGACGATGTGAACGATCTGGATGGGCGGGCCGTCCCAAGATGTGACCAGTGCGTCGATCGCTGCGTTGATCACCCCGGAGCCGAGGGATCCGCCAAACACCCCCACCACCTGGATCGAAGGATCCAGGCCGTAACGCTCCAGGGCGGCAGGGCGCAGGCGGGCGCGATCGAAGTCCCAGAAAGCCCGGCGCACGGGGTTGCCGACCCATTCGGCCCGTCCCAGCCCCTCCGTCTCGGGGAACGAGCCGAAGGTGCGGACCGCCCAGCGCGATGCGATGCGGCTGGCGAGCCCGGCGGCGGCGTTCTGCTCGGAGACGAAGAGCGGCCTCCCGGTGCGTCTGGCGGCGAGCCCAGCGGGAATGGTGACGTAGCCACCCATGCCGAGCACCGCGCGGACCTGACGCTGTTCGATGGCCTCGGCGATCCGGGTGCGGGCACGCCGCACGACCAGCGGCAAGCCGATGTTCGACGGGCTCAGTGAACGGCGAAGTCCACGGATGTCGACCTCCAGGAACGGAAATCCTTCCTGTGGGCAGACTGCCGCCTCCATTCGGTTGCCCCCCACGAACAAGACCTCGGAGCGGGCGACCCCGCGGTCGACGAGGGCCTCGCCGACGGCGAGACCGGGAAAGACGTGACCCCCGGTGCCGGCCGCGGCGATGAGGAAGGTCATTTGCGGGCGTCGACGCCGGCCTGCGCGATGTTGACCATGATCCCGAGTGATGCCATGGCCACGACCAGCGCCGTTGATCCGTAAGAGACGAACGGCAGCGCGATGCCGGTGATGGGGAGGACGCCGAGCACTCCTCCGATGTTGACCAGCGCCTGGAAGGAGATCCAGACCGTCAGTCCGGCGGCGACCATGCGGCCGAACGGGTCGGGCGCTCTCGACGCCACCACCCAACCGGCGACGGCGATGACCATGAACAGGGCGATGATCGTCAGGCCGCCGACCAGCCCGGTCTCCTCGCCGATGATGGCGAAGATGAAGTCGGTGTGCGCGTTGGGCAGGTAGAACCAGCGGGCACGACTCGCACCCAGTCCGACGCCGAGGATTCCTCCGTTGGCGAGGGCGTAGTAGCCCTGGATGACCTGCCAGCCGCCGCCCTCCGGGTCGGCGAAGGGGTCCAGGAAGCTGTCGATCCGGGCGGTCCGGTAGTCGGCTCCGAACGCGAGGACTGTGGTCGCCATCACAGCGACCAGTCCGAGCGCCGTGATGTAGCGGAATGGGGTGTCGGAGGCGACAATCACCGCCATCGCGGCTGCGCCGACCACGATCATCGTCCCAAGGTCGGGCTGCTTCATGATCAGGGCCGCCGTAACGCCGACGGTTGCCACCAGCGGGACGAGGAAGTGCCCGAGCCGCCCGAGAAGCTTGCGCTTTCGCTCGAGGATGAAAGCGAGTACCAGGACGAGGCTGATCTTCGCCAGTTCCGACGGTTGGAAACGGATCCCGGCCATCTCGACCCATCTCGTGGCGCCGCCGGCCTCGTCGCCGACGGCGAGGACGGCCACGAGGAGCACCAAGGTGAGCGCGAAGAGCGGAACGGCCAGCTTGCGATACCTCTGGTAGTTGATCCGGCTCGTGATGAGGAGGGCGAGGGTGCCCATGCCCACTCCCATCAGCTGGCGCTTGAAGAAGTAGAAGCGGTCCTCGCTCCGGTCGAGGGCGATGGCGGACGAAGCGGACTGGGTCGCACCCAGCCCGATGACGATGAGCACCACGACCACGACCAGCAGCACCGTGGACATGCGGTTGTTCGTGCGCAGCAGCTCGGCCCGCTGACGGGCGGCGGCCCGCATCTTGGCGATCGACGTGACGCTGGCGGTCATGACTTGCCCTTCCCCGCCCGCTCCCGCGCGAGCTCGGAGAATCGTTCGCCGCGCTCCGCGTACCCGCTGAACTGGTCGAAGCTGGCGCACCCCGGCGCCAGCAACACCGTGTCGCCCGGTTCGGCCGCAGATGCCGCCATCTCCACCGCCACCTCCATGGTCCCGGCGAGACGGCCCTTGTCCCCTGCCGCCTCGACCAATGATGGGCCGGCTTCGCCGATCCCGATGGCCATCTTGACAGCCGGCTCCCTCGACAACGGGGAAATGTCCATTCCCTTGGCGAGGCCACCGGTGATCAGGATCACCGAAGGGAAGCTCCGGATCGAGGCCAGGGCCGAGTGGACGTTGGTCGCCTTGGAGTCGTCGACCCAGGTGACCCCGTCCCACTCCCCCACGCGCTGGCGGCGATGAGGTGGCGGGGCGAAGGCCGCTGCCGCGGCTCCGATGCCCTCCGGGGAGGCCCCGGCGAATCGAGCCAGGGCGGCGGAGCATCCAATGTTGAACAGGTGTGTCGGGTCGTCGTTGGCCAGCGTGCGCGCATCGATCGTGACATCGAGGGCGTGGACCACGCCACCGTCCACACCGCCGCCGTCGGGCACCATGCGTACGCCACTGACGGGGTATTTGCGCGCCCGTGCCGACGAGGTGATGCCCACGGCACCGGGATCGTCGGCGTCGAATACGAGGAGGTCGTCCGGGCCCTGATTGGCGAAGACCTTCGCCTTGGCGTCCCGATAGGAGAACACGGACCCATGCCAGTCGAGGTGGTCTTCCGCGACGTTCGTGACGGCGGCGGCGACCGGGTGAAAGGTCCCGGTGAACCGCAACTGGAAGCTGGATACCTCGACCACCAGGACGTCGTGGGTCTTGGACGCGAAGTCGGCCAGCGGCGTGCCGATGTTGCCCGCTGTCGGGGCGTCGATCCCCGACTCACGGAGCATCGCCGAAGTGGCTTCGGTGACGGTGGTCTTCCCGTTGGTCCCGGTGACGGCGACGATCGGGCAGTCGATGTGGGGCCAGGAGAACTCGATCTCCCCGACGATCGGAACACCAGCCTCGAGGGCGTCGACGATCGGCGCCGATCGCTCCGAAAACCCCGGACTGGCGATGACCAGGTCGGCGTCGCGCAGGATCAAGTGGTCCCACTCCCCGGTCACGGCCCCGAACCCGGCGAGCAGCGGCTCGATCGTGGGCCGCGAGTCGTAGATGGTGACCCCGAAACCCGTCTCGCGGGCCAGGCGGGCCACCGCCATCCCCGAGACACCCGCGCCGAGCACGAGAGCGTGGGTCACAGGAGACCCTCCAGACGGAGGAAGTCGCCGTAGAAGAACCCGAGGCCAAGGGCGACACCGACACCGGTGAGGATCCAGAAGCGGATCACGACTGTCGGCTCAGCCCAGCCCCTGAGGTCGAAGTGGTAGTGGAGGGGCGACATCCGGAAGATTCGCTTGCCGGTCAGCCGGAAGCTGGCCACCTGGAGGATGACCGAAGCGGTCTCTGCCACGAATATCCCGCCGATCACGAAGAGGAGCAGCTGGGTGTTGGTGAGGATGGCGATAGCGGCAAGCAGGCCCCCGATGGCCTGGCTTCCCACGTCGCCCATGATGATGCGGGCCGGGTGGGCGTTCCACCACAGGAACCCGAGCAGGGCGCCGAACATTGCCGCCGAGATCACTGCGATCTCCAGGGGATCGACTGCCTGATAGACGCCAGGGTCGCGGAAGGGCGGCTGATTGCGGAACTGCCAGAAAGCGATGACGGTGTATGAGGCGACCACCAGCGCCGACGATCCAGCGGCCAGGCCGTCCATCCCGTCAGCCAGGTTGACCGCGTTGGCGAAGCCGGTCATCAGGAGCAGCACCCAGACCACGAAGAAGACACCGAGGTCGATCCCGAGTGGACGCACGAACGACACCTGGGTGATGACACCGGCCTCGCTGGCGCCCCAGGCGAAAAGGATCGCAACGGCAAGCTGGCCGGCGAACTTGGCCGACTTGGAGAGACCGAGGCTGCGTTTCTGGGTGTACTTGGTCCAGTCGTCGAGGAACCCCACCGCACCCATGCCCACCAGGGCGAGGACGCAGAGGAGACCGCCCAGTCGGAGCCCCTGGAACTGGACCTCGAGTGCGCCAGTGACCCGAATGTGGGACACGAAGTAGCCGATCACCGTGCCAGTGACGAACACGATTCCGCCCATGGTGGGCATCCCCTGCTTGTGGGCGTGGCTGGCCACCTCCTCCTGTACGAACTGGCCGATGCGGCGCCTCTCCATGATCCTGATCACCCATGGCGTGCCGAACAGGGACACGATCATGGCGACCGCGGAGGCGACCAGAAGCGAGATCACCGGGCAATGCTCCCCGTTCCGGGGCCGTAATTGGCGGATCTCCTGGCCTCGGCGAGGAGGGCAGCCGCGACTAGACGGTCGTCGAACTCGACCTTGCCCTTGGCGAGTTCCTGGAAGGGCTCATGGCCGCGGCCCAGGACCAGCACCAGGTCTCCGGGCCTCGCCTCGGCGATGGCCCGTCCGATGGCCTGGCGGCGGTCGACCACCACCTCGTGGGGGGTGCCCGGGACGACCCCCTCTGCCACCGATTGGACGATGGACAGGGGTGACTCGGACCGCGGATTGTCACTGGTGATGACGACGAAGTCTGCGGCAGACATCGCCCGGCCCATCATCGGGCGCTTGTCACGGTCGCGGTCTCCACCCGCCCCTCCGACGACGAGGATGCGGCCCGGGGTGAGCTCCCGTGCGGCCTCGATCACCTGAGCCATCCCGCCGGGCGTGTGGGCGTAGTCCACGATCACCGTCACCGGGTCGGCACCCGACACACGCTGGAACCGCCCGGGGACGGGCTGCAGATCGGCCAGGGCGGCCACGACCGCCTCGAAGGAGATCCCTGCAGCGAGACAGCAGACCGAGGCGACCACCACGTTGTCGACGTTGAACCTCCCGGAGACCGGAGCGTGCACCCGCGACGAGCCCCAGGGAGTCACCAGGTCGAAGTTCGCGCCGGCCGGTCCCAGCTCGAGGTTGTCCGCTCTGGCGTCCTCACCGGGCCCCACCCTGACCACCGGCACGCCGGTCGAGCCGGCGACGCTCTCTCCCGCCTGGTCGGCGACGTTGATCACCGCCGTCCCGACTTCGTAGTCGGTGAACAGGGAGCGCTTGGCCTCGAGATACGTCTCCATGTCGCCGTGGAAGTCGAGATGGTCCTGGGACAGGTTGGTAAAGGCAGCTACCTCGAACCTGGTCCCGCGCACGCGGCCCATGGTCAGGGCGTGTGACGAGACCTCGGTGGCCACCAGCTCGCACCCGCGGTCGCGCATTGCGGCCAGGAGCCGCTGGAAGTCGGTCGCCTCGGGCGTGGTGCGCTCGAGTGGAACGTTCTCGCCCGCCATCCGCGCGCCGATCGTCCCGATGAGGCCGGGCGTGAGGCCGGCGCGCCGGGCGATCGCCTCGATGTAGTGCGTGACGGTCGTCTTGCCGTTGGTGCCGGTGACGCCGACCACCGCGAGGTCGGACGACGGATGGCCATGGACGACGTCGGCGAGCACCCCCATCGCCTGCCGGGTGTCGGCAACGACGAGCTGGGGAACCTTTGACTCGACCCGGTGGGACACACACACGGCCGGTGACCCGGCCGCCGTCGCAGCCTTGACATGACTGTGGCCGTCGACGCTCGAGCCCACCACCGCGACGAAGAGCTTCCCGGGCCCGGCCTGACGGGAGTCGTGGACAACATCGCTCACCGTCACCGAGCCGCGGCCGTCCAACTCCCCGCCGACTGCGCGGGCCAGCTCGGCGAGGGTGCTACCCGCCATGGTCGGGAGTGACGCCCAGGCGGTGCAAGGCCTGCTCCATGACCTGGGCGAAGACTGGGGCTGCGGAGAGACCGCCGGTGCGGTACTCGTGTGACGGTCCGTCGATGACCACTGCCACGACGACCTTCGGATCGCTGATCGGAGCCATCCCGACGAAGGATGCCCGGGTCTCGTCGGTATAACGACCGTCGGGGCCCAGCTTGTTGGCCGTGCCGGTCTTGCCACCCACCCGGTAGTTCTCCACGGTTCCCTGGATGCCGGTGCCCTCGGCCACCGCTCGGGCGAGCAGGTCGCGCATGAGGCGCGCCGTGGTCGGCGACACGACCTGTCGGGTCTCGACGGCGGCAACTTCGGTCTGTCCGTCGACGTCGGCGGTGGAGGCGACGAGGTGCGGTGTCACCCACATCCCGTCGTTGGCGATGGCCGCGTATGCGGCGCCCATCTGGAGCGGCGTCGCCGCGACCGAGTATCCGATCGACGCCGACGCCCAGCAGATGTCACAGCCGGCCTCGAAGTTGAGGATTCCCGGCGCCTCGACGGTGTAGTCGATGCCCGTCTTGGCTCCGAGGCCGAAGGCCTCGATGTACTGGACGAGGCGTCGCTGGCCGAGTGTCTCGCCGATCTTGATGGTGCCGATGTTGGAGGATTGAGCGAAGATGTCCGCCACGGTCATGTCCATCGGCTCATGGGCGGTGAAGTCCCGATAGCACCCATACAGCTCGTCGTCGTTGTCCTGGCAGGCGCCGTCCTTGAGGTCGAGCTCGTCATCGATGCCCTCGAAGATGGTGCCGATGTCCACTTCGCCCTCCTCGAGGGCGGCCGCCACGGTGATGAGCTTCTGAGTCGAGCCGGGCTCGAATATGCCGCGCACGACGAAGTTGGAGAACAATCGGCAGGCCGCGGGGTCTTCGACGTCGTCGCAGCGGGGGTCGACGGTCTGGCGGGTCTGCGGGTCGAAGACGGGTGCGCCGGTCATGGCCAGGATCTCACCGGTCTCGGCGTGGATGGCCACGGCCCAACACGCCTCCGCCCCGGTCCTCGCCACGGCCTCGCTGCAGGCCTTCTGGGTCTGGTATTGAAGCGGCAGGTCGATGGTCGTGTGGAGGTCGGCCCCAGGCATCGCTGGCACGATGTCCGAGATGCCCTGGAGGATCGGCGTCCCGTCGAGGCCCCGTTCGAAGACCGCCTTGCCCGGGATGCCGCGGAGGCTGTCTTCGTAGTAGAGCTCGAGACCGTCGCGGCCGACGCCGTCGATGTCGACAAAACCGGTCACATGAGAGGCCACGACACCGGCCGGGTAGACACGGGTCGGTTCATCGAGGGCGTACACGCCGGGAACCTCGAGACTGAGCACCTGCTCGGCGAGGTCGTTGTCCACCTGGCGCTTGATGTAGACGAACTTCGAGCCCGAGGTCAGCCGCTCGAATAGCTGGTCGCTGTCCACTCCGAGCAGTCCTCCGACCTGCTGGGCCACCCAGAGAGGTTCGGTGAGCTGGTCGGGCACTGCGTACAGGCTCTTCGACTCCACCGTGAGGGCCAATACCTCGCCGTTGCGGTCGAAGATCTTGCCCCGCTGTGGTGCAAGGTCGCGGGACACCAGCCTCTGTTCCAGGCCCGCAGCGGCCAGATTCGGAGCGGCCAGAACCTGAATGTGGAAGAGGCGGTATCCCATGCCGAGCCATGCGGCCCCGACAAGGATGCCGATCAGAGCAAGGCGGACCCGGGGCCGGGATTTGGGCTCAGCAGGCACAGCCCTCGTCCCTCCGGCTGTACTCCCGGAGGGGCGGGACCCCTGCAGGCAGCCCGAAACCAGCGCGAACTCGGGTGCTCATTGGTTGCTCTCTTCTCGCTCCGCCCCGGCGAACACCGGGAGTTCCTGATCCAGATCGACGAGCAGCTGATTGGTCGTCGCCGGGAGGACCAGTCCCATCTCCTCGGCCAGAGGTGCGATGCGGGCAGGGTTCTCCAGCCTCGCGATCTCGAGCTTGAGCTCGAGGTTGAGCGCCTCGGCCCCGTTGATCGACTTCTCCAGCTCGGCCAGTTCGAATGCGGTTCGATCGAGGCTCGTCTGGGCGAAGCCCAGCCCGAGGAACCCGCTAATCGCGATCAGGGCGACGATGGCCCACGGGCCGAGCAGGACCCGGCTGCGCCGCTTCCCCTTGAGGACTCTGATCCCCTCCCGGTGCCCGATGCGCGGCTGGGGGACGGCGGTCATGCGGCCACCTTCTCGGCTGCCCGAAGCACAGCGGACCGGGCGCGGCGATTGGACTGGATCTCGGCGTCGGACGCCCGAATCGGCTTGCGGGTGAGGAGTCGGAGCTCCGGGGTGCGGCCGCAACCGCAAACGGGAAGCCCCGGCGGACAGATGCACCCGGTGGCCCCTTCGGCGAACCGGCTCTTCGTGGCCCGGTCCTCGAGCGAGTGGTAGGAGATGGCGATGACACGCCCGCCCGGGCGGACCAGCTCGATGGCCTGATCGAGTCCGGCCTCCACAGCCTCTATCTCGGCATTGACGACGATCCGGATCGCCTGAAACGTGCGCCGGGCGGGATGGCCCGCCCGGCGTGGTGGAACGGCCGCGGCGATGACGGTGGACAGCTGGCCTGTGGTCTCGATGGGCCTCGCCTTGACGATGGCGGAGGCGATGACGCGGGCGAATGGCTCCTCGCCGAAACGACGCAGGATCCGCGCCAGCTCGGACTCGGGCCACTCGTTGACGATCTCGTGGGCCGTATGCGGGGCGTCGGGTCCCATACGCATGTCGAGCGGGCCGTCGTGGCGGTAGGAGAAGCCTCGCTCCGGCGTGTCCACCTGGTGTGAGGAGATGCCGAAGTCGAAGAGGACCGCAGCCGGCGCCTCGTCCAGCACCGGGCTGACGACCTCCGCGAGGTCGGCGAAGTTGCCCGCCACAGCCGTGACACCGAGTGAGCCGGCGTTGGCGAGAGCCTCCGGGTCGCGGTCGACGGCGACGACGCGGATCTGGTCGCCGAAGGCGTCGATGAGGCGGCGGGAGTGACCCCCACCGCCGAAGGTGGCGTCGACCACGACCCCGGGCATGACCGGGGCGATCAACTCGACCACCTCGTCGACCATGACCGGATCGTGATATTCGTGTTGCGGGTCCTGGGCCATTGCCAGCCCCCCGGGCGCTGGTACCAACTGAAAGCGGGCGGAGTCAGGGGCGTTCCAATTGGTTCCGGGGGGCTGGCGATGGACCAAGCCCTGTTCTGTGTGTCAGTCCTCCTCATCGACATAGCTCTCGTCACCTGCGACTCGATCGGCGAGATACCGCTCCCTCTCCCAAAGCTCGATGTGATCGAAGACCCCGATCACGACGATTTCGGAGGCGGTATCCAATGCGGCGAAATCACGAAGGTCCGGTTTGACGAGGACGCGGCCCGACTTGTCGAGGTCCTGTTGGTCGGCGCCGGCGAACATCGTGCGGGAGAGACGGC
>CAZGWX010000218.1:0-2836 GCA_964529515.1 uncultured Acidimicrobiaceae bacterium | reverse complement strand
GTGCTGGTGTTCCACGATGTCCTCGGGCTCGGCTCCGGCCGCTACCCGAAGTTCGTCCGCTCCTACGCTTCTTTGGCCGACGACGCCACCGAAGCCCTCACCCGCTTCCGCATGGACGTCGAGTCGGGGACCTTCCCCAGTGCCGACGAGAGCTACCACGTGCCCGAGGAGGTCTCGGCCGAGCTGCTCAAGGGGTTCGGATCTTCCGAGTAGCCGCGGGGGTCTTGCTGGTGGCGGCCTGCTCGGCGGGCCCCGCCGAGACGATCACCATCACCGTGGGCGACGAGACCCTCGAAGTATGGGTCGCCGACACGGCCGAAGCGCGAAGTCAGGGCTTGAGCGGGTTGGACGAACTGCCCGAGGGCGTCGACGGGATGCTTTTCGTGTGGAACGACGTCGCCCCGCGCAACTTCACGATGAAGGACACCCTGATGCCCCTCGACATCTGGTGGTTCGACGCTGAGCACCGCCTCGTCGGCCTCGACTCGGCGCTCCCCTGTGACGGCTCGCCCTGTCCCCTCTATCCGTCGCCGGGTCCCACCGATCGGGTGCTCGAGACGGCGGCAGGTGAGGTGGCTCTGGCTGCCGGTGCCCAGCTCTCGAGTCGCTGAAAGCACCGGACACCGATAACATTCGGTTTCACAGCCGCGACGTCTCGCGCCGTCGGGAGGCTGAAACCCCTGCTCCGAAGAACGGAGCCGTCCACACGGATGTCCACAGGAGGTGACATGCGCGATTACGAAGTGATGACCATCCATCGGCCGGGCTTGGCCGAGGACGAGGTCGAGAAGGAAGTGGCCGCGGTGGAGTCGCATCTCAGCGGCGCCGGCGCCGAGCCGACCAAGCGGGATCTGTGGGGGAAGCGCCGCTTCGCCTACGAAATCGACCACATGACCGAGGGCTACTACAGCGTCGTGTCCTTCAAGGGCACGCCCGAGATGATCGCCTCGCTGGATCGGACGCTCACGCTGTCCGACCAGGTGGTCCGACACAAGATCGTCCGTCTCGGGGAATAGACGGGTGGAAACCGTCCCAGGCTTCCGGCATAGTCGGTAGCGGGACGAGCAGAGGAGAAACCCTATGTCCAACAACGTGACCCTGATCGGAAACCTGGTCGAAGACCCTGAGCTGCGCTTCACCCCGTCGGGTGTGGCCATGGCGAAGATTCGCATCGCCGTCAACCGGCGCTGGCAAGGCCAGGACGGTCAGTGGCAGGAGAACACCAGTTTCTTTGGCGGCACCATCTGGCGGGAGCAGGCCGAGACGGCTGCCGAGTCCCTGCAGAAGGGGCACCGCGTGATCATCAGCGGGCGCCTTGAGCAGCGGAGCTGGGAGACCCCCGAGGGCGACAAGCGCTCGATCGTCGAGATCCAGGTCGACGAGATCGGTCCGTCTCTCCGGTGGGCGACGGCGACCGTCAACAAGACCCAGCGCAGCGACGACTGGTCCTCGAACCGTGGAGGAGGCGGTGGCGGCCAATCGGCGCCGGCGCCGGCCCCCCGAGACGACTTCGGGGCCGATGAGGCCCCCTTCTAGGAGAGTGACAATTGGCTCGTAAGAACAACCGGAACCCGGCACCCACACGTGGCCGCCGCCAGGACTTCCGCCGTGGCGCGAAGAACCGGCCATGCCAGGTGTGCGCCGAGGGCTCCATCGACTGGAAGGACACCTCGTCCCTCCGCAAGTACATGTCCGACCGGGGCAAGATCCGTGGCCGTCGGGTCACCGGGCTCTGCCCCAAGTGCCAGCGGCAGGTGGCCACGGCGATCAAAAACGCCCGTGAGATGGCCCTTCTCCCGTACCTCGGTGGGCGATGAAGCTGATCCTCACCTCCGACGTCGAGCCGCTGGGCAAGAAGGGAGACGTGGTCGACGTCGCCGAGGGCTACGCACGCAACTTCCTGCTGCCCCGCAGCTTCGCCATCAAGGCCAACCCAGGGGCCTTGGAAAAGGCCGAGAAGACACGTGAGGCCCGCGTGGAGTCCGAACAGCGCGCTCGTAACGCCGCCGAGAACATCGCCCAGCAGCTCGCCGGGACGAGGGTGGTCATCGCGGCCCACGCCGGTGACGAGGGCCAGCTCTACGGCTCGGTGACCGTCACCGACATCATCGAGGGAATCAACCGGTTCACCGGTGTCCAACTCGACCGCCACCAACTCCAGGCCCCGGAGAAGCCGATCAAGGAGATCGGACTCCACGAGATCCAGGTCACGCTGCACCCTGAGGTCGAGTTCCCGATCACGCTGGACGTCATCCCGGCCTAAGACTTTGTCCCCCGGAGCGCAGCGAGGGGGGAAGGTTCCTGCCCTTCAGGATTTTTCCCCCATCGCAGATGGGGAAAGGTCCCTGCGCCGGAGCGCAGCGGAGGCGGAGGTAGGGGGCAGTCGTTCCCATCACGAAGACCTCTCGCGCGGGAGGTTGGTCCGTACGGCGTGACTCGCAATTTCGCGATCTGACGGCATTTTTCCCGTTCTGGACCCAACGCGAAAAACATCCAGGCTCACGACTTCGCATCCGTCGCGCCTCGGTCTAAGTTGCCGGAGCTTCCCCGCTGGAGAGCGGATCACTTCCCCCCGGCGGGGTTTCACGCGTTTGGACGTCGCCAGATCTGTCACAGGCGGCGAATTGGATGGAGGGAAATGACCACACATCAGACCGACATGCGGCCCGGATATCGGAGCCCGCCTCACTCCCGGGAGGCCGAAGAGTCCGTGATCGGTGCCGTCCTTCTCTCGGAGGAGGCCGTCAACGAGGTGATGGATCGCATCCACCCGGAGGAATTCTACGTTCCAGCCCACCAGGCCGTCTTCGAGTCCATCCGTGACCTCTTCAACTCC
>CAZGWX010000217.1:0-7467 GCA_964529515.1 uncultured Acidimicrobiaceae bacterium | reverse complement strand
GGTGGAGTGGAGGGCGGCGACAGAACGCACCGCTGCCTCGGGCCCCGTGGCTGTCCGCCCGTGATGATGACGCTCGGCCAGACGGAGACGCCGCTCCTCGTTGGTGATCATCCCAGCCATGCTCGCGAGCATTCCGTCTCGCCACACGACGCGTCGTGCTCGCGAGCAGGAATTGTTCGGGTCAGGCTCGGTTTTCTCGGCCCTGGGTTACACCCCAGAGAATGTCCTTGATGCTGAGCATCCCGATGAGGTGGCCCCCTTCGTCCTTGATGGGCAGGTGCCGGTAGCCGGCGGCGAGGACCCAGTCGGCCGCGTATGCCACGTCGACATCGGGCTCGAGCGCATCGGGATTGGGTGTCATGACCTCGGACACGCTCGCGGAGAAGGGGTCACCCTCGTCGGCGACGACCTCGAGGACGTCTCTCTCGGTGACGATTCCAACCAAGTCGCCGTCGTCGATGACAGCCAGCGATCCGGTCTCGTGGGACACCATCGTCTTGGCAGCTTCGGCGAGGGTCGCACCGGGCTCGATGCTGACGACATCGCCTGCGATCAGTTCGTTCACTTGCATCTGGAACCTCCTGTCGACTCATCATCTCGAACCGGTTCCGGATCGGACACGGCCGAACGACCCTATTGCTCTGGGTCGTACGACGGTGCGGGCGGAGCTCCTTCGACGAAGAAGAACATCGCCTCCGGGTAGCACCACCACCAGTCCTCGCCGGGCTCGAACGACCGGATCAGCGGGTGGTCCAGGTTTGCCTCGTAGTGGGCGGTGGCGTGCTTTCCCATGGAGTTGTTGCAGCACCCGACATGGCCACAGGTCATGCAAATCCTGAGATGCACCCAGGTCGCCCCCGTCGCCATGCACTCCTCACAACCCGTAGTTGCAGGTTCTACCTCCCGGACGAGGTCGAGATGTGCGCACTTGCTCACGACTGCCAGACCCTAACGGCTGTGGTCCGCTCGGGCCCATACTGAGGGGATGGGATCAGTTCTTTTGGTGCCCAGCCCGTTGTTGGGACCGAGTTCCTTCGAGCCACTCGCCTCCGTCCTCGCCGACCGGGGAGTCGAAGCAGCCATCGCCGACGTTCGGCCCGCGTTCGCCGGGGGATCGCCCGTGTGGCCCGAAATGGTCCGGCTGGCCCGCAAGACCGCCCGCTCCGTCCTGGGCAAGGTGGTCGTGGTCGGCCACTCCGGGGCCGGAGCCCTGCTCCCCGGCGTGGGGGCGGCACTCGGTGGCCAGCTGCAGCGGCTGGTCTTCGTCGACGCCATCCTTCCCCCGGCCGCAGGCGCCTACCGGTATCCGGAGAGCATTCGCAGACGGGTGGCCGAATTGGCAACGGACGGCGTGCTCCCGCCCTGGCTCGACTGGTGGCCCCACGAGACATTGTCCGCCTTGCTGCCGGAACCGGCACGGCTCGAACTGCTTCGGTCCGACATCGCCGAGACGCCGGAGAGCTGGTTCGACGAGGAGATCCCGATCCCCATCGCTTGGGCCGATGGAAAGGCGTCCTACATCAGGCTGAGCGCGGCATACGACCAAGAACTGGAGCGGGCTCGCGGCTTGGGGTGGCCGACGATGTCGCTCGAGTCCACCCACCTCGGGATAGTCACCGAGCCCGAAGCCGTGGCCGATGTCCTCTTCGGACCGAAGCTCAGATGACCATCAGCACCAGGGCGACCAGCCAGCAGAGCCCCTCCACATTGACTGCAGTCGCAAGTCTGCGGGAGGCGGCCATGGCCTCGGGGCGCTGGCCAGCCGCCAGGGCATCACGCAGCTGGCGGCGCACCGCGCGGGTCACCAGCACCGAGACCAGGATCATGCCCACGGCGGCGCCGGCCCCTGCGAGGACGGTCCACTCGACTTCGCCGATGCCCTGGCGATAGACGAGAACTCCACCGGTCACCAGGGTGCCCGCCGCAGCGAGCACGTCCAACCCCGCCGACCGTTTCAACCTCCCGATCAGCCCTTCCTGCGGGCCATCCATGGTCCGGGCAGTGGAACGGGCGTCACCGGGGAGACCGAACTTGTGCCCGAACCAGATCGCGGCAAAGGCGATGTGGAGCACAAGCGCGGTGACACCTAGGACATCCAAGGAACTCGTCTCCCATCGCTCACGGCAGCATCATCCCACCACGGGCCTCTCGCTGCCGGTCAAGCCCCCAGCGGGCGCTCCACCTATCCGAGGCTTTACGCTGGACACCGGATGAGTACGCCGAGACGCTCCGATCCCGCACTCAGCGGGATCCTGGCCACAGATCAGTACCAGTTGACGATGGCGCAGCTCTATTGGAAGGAGGGTCTCGCGGAGCGCAGCGCCCAGTTCGACTTCTTCTTTCGGAGCTATCCCGACTACGGGGACCACCAAGCGGGCTATTGCGTCAGCGCGGGCCTGGGATGGCTGCTCGAGTGGATGGAGGGAGCGCGATTCACACGCGACGACATCGAAGTGCTCGGCATGCAGCGCACTCCAGCGGGGAAGCCCCGGTTCGACCGTGGCTTCATCGAGTGGCTGGAACATGCGGGCGACTTCGCCTCCCTCGAGATGCGGGCCATCCCGGAGGGCAGAGTCGTCCACCCCAACGCCCCCATGGCCACGGTCTCCGGCCCGCTCGCCCTGGCACAGATATTCGAGACCCATGTGCTCAACCGCCTCAACTACCCCACCCTGATCGCCACCAAGGCGTCCCGGGCCAGTCAGGCGGCCAGGGGCGGCATGGTGCTGGAGTTCGGCCTGCGACGAGGGCCCGAATCCGGCGCCCATGTCGGCGGCTACGGAGCACTGGTCGGCGGTGCCGACTACACGTCCAACCTCGCGCTGTCGACTGTGATGGGCATCGACCCCAAGGGGACACACGCCCACTCGATGGTGCAGGCGTTCCTCGCCCTCGGACTCGGTGAGCTAGAGGCGTTCCGGCGGTTCGCCGACCTCTATCCCGACGAGTGCATCCTCCTGGTCGACACCATCGATGTGCTCACCTCGGGCGTCCCCAACGCCATCACGGTGTTCGAGGACCTGAAGGCAAAGGGCAATCGCCCGGGCGGGATCCGGATCGACTCCGGAGACCTCGCCTACCTCGCCATCCAGTCGTCACTGCTACTCGACAACGCGGGAATGAGCGACGTGCCCATCGTTCTCTCCTCCGACCTCGACGAGCTCGTCATCTGGCAGATCCTCTCCCAGATCGACTCCGAGGCCCCCCGCTATGGCGTCGACGCGGCGGCCCTGGCGGACCGGCTGGTCTACGGAGTCGGGACCCGACTGATCACTTCCGAAGGCGACGGAGCACTCGGCGGTGTGTTCAAGCTGGTGGCCGTCGCCGACGAGCACGACGACCTGATCCCGGCGATCAAGGTCTCCGAAGACGTCGCCAAGGTCCCCATTCCGGGCGACAAGAGGCTGTTCCGCCTCTACGACCAGAGAGGCTTGGCCACCGCCGACCTCGTCGCCCTGGCGGACGAGGACCCGGCGGCCGCGAGCCAGCTCCAGTTGCACCACCCCCACCGCGGCCTGCAACGCGTCCTCACCCGGGGAGAAATCTCGGAGGTGGAGGAACTGCTGGTCCCGGTGTTCTCCAAGGGCCGTCGGCTGGACGATTCACCCGACCTCGAGGAGGTGCGACGCCGGCGCGCGGCCGATCTCGAGCGCCTCGACCCCGGTGTCCGCCGGCTGGTCAACCCGCACGTCTATCACGTGTCGGTGACCGCGGCGATGCACGACCTGCAACAGCGACTGATCTCCGACGCCCTCAACGGGGCAGAGATCTGAGTTTCAGGCGACCTGAACGCCGGCCGCGGAGACTTCAGCCGCCGCTCGCGTCCCGTCTCCCGGCGACAGGTTGACAGCCCGGGTCCCGTCGGCCAGGAGTGTGGCGGCGAAGCCCTCCGACGCGGCATCGAGCGCCGATGCCTTGACGCAGTAGTCGAGGGCGAGCCCGACCACCACCACCGACTCTATCCCCGCCTCCCGCAGCCGGTCGGCGAGCCCGGTTGACGAGACCTCGCCGGTCTCAGGGTCCCGGATGTGGAAGGCGGAGTAGCCGTCCTCGCCTTCGGTTCCCTTCTTGACGAACATCGCATCGTCACGGATCTCGAGCCCGGGGTGGAATTCCGCCCCTTGGGTGTCCCCCACGCAGTGCACGGGCCAGATGCCCCCGTCCTTGGCGAAGTGAGGGGTCGAGTCCGGGTGCCAGTCCTGGGTGTAGGCGATCGTCGCGCCGGAATCGGCAGCGGTGGCGATCTCGGCGTTGACGAAATCGACGATGTCCTCCCCTCCGGGGACGTAGAGACTGCCCCGGGGATCGGCGAAGTCGTTCTGCATGTCGACGACCAAGAGTGCGGTCCGCCCGTCGTACTTCACGGCAATCAACCCTCGAAAGGATTGCACGCCGAGGGGTCACCCTGCTCCCAGCCCCGGGTGAACCAGGCGACACGCTGCTCCGACGAACCGTGCGTCCAACTCTCGGGATTGACCTGGCCGGTGACCTTCTCCTGGATGCGGTCGTCGCCGACCGCGGCTGCCGCGTCGACGGCCTCTTGGATCTCGTTGGGAAGGAAGACGCCGGCGTCACGGATCGAGTAGGCCCAGACACCAGCGAAGCAGTCGGCCTGGAGCTCGAGCCGCACCGAGAGGTCGTTCGCCTCCGCCTGGGAGGAAGCGGCCTGCTGCGCCCGCTGCACTTCTTCCATGATCCCGAGCCGCTTCTGCACGTGATGGCCGACCTCGTGGGCGAGCACGTAGGCCTCCGCGACATCGCCGCCCTGGGCGCCGAACCGTGTCGTCAGCTCGTCGAAGAAGGTCTCGTCGATGTAGATGGTCTCGTCGAGGGGGCAGTAGTGCGGACCGACTGCCGAGCTGGCGCCTCCGCAGGCTGACTGGGTCGAGTTGCGGAACAAGACGAGCGTCGGCTTGACGTAACTCGTGTTCCAGGCCGTGAAGATCGCATCCCAAGTCTCGTCAGTCGATCCGAGGACCGTGGCTGCAAACACCTCGTAGTCGTCCTCGCCCTGGAACTCATCGGGCTGAGCTCCCGGCTGTGTCGGTGCCTGGGTCTCCTGGAGCTGGTTGAGGATCTGGTCCAGTCCCCCGCCCCCACCCCCGAACAGGTTGAGGAGCAGCACAATGAGCAGACCGATGCCACCGAGCCCACCGACGGCCATGCCTCCAGACATGCCTCTGCGGTCTTCGACGTTGCCCCGTCTGCCGAGGCGATCCCATCTGGCCAACTTCACTCCTCCGGTTCGGCGCCAACGCTACTTGGATTTGTCCCCCAACTCGGGGGCACCCGTCCCTACCCCGGATTCGACCCTCGCGACTCGGGATCAGGCGAAGAAGTATTTGGCGTCCTCGAAGACATCTTGCTCCAGGGGGCGTGGCACCCGGCAGGCCTCGAGGATGTCGACCTCGGTCATCCGCGTGCCCCGGACGGCCGCCATCACGCCAGACCGGCCCGCAATGGCGAGTTCGGCAGCGTGCAGCCCCAGGCGGGTGGCCAGGACTCGGTCGAAGGCAGTCGGCGTCCCCCCTCTCTGCAGGTGCCCCAAGGTCACGACGCGCGCCTCGAACCCGGTGAGCTCTTCGAGGCGTCGTGCGACCACCGTGCCCGCTCCCCCAAGGCGCTCGAAGCCGAAAGAGTCGACGCCGGTGGTGATCGGGCCCTCGGGGCCTGGGATCCCCTCGGCGACAACCACCAGTGAGTAGCTGCGGCCCGCCTCGTGCCGGGCGGTTATCCGGCCTGCGATCTCGGCCATGTCGGGCGGGAACTCCGGCACCAGGATCGCCTCGGCGCCACCGGCGATGCCCGAGTAGGCCGCGATCCACCCCGCCGTCCTGCCCATCACCTCGACCACCATGATCCGGTCGTGGGACTCTGCCGTCGTGGTCAGTCGGTCGATGGCGTCGGTCACCACCTGCACGGCGGTGTGAAACCCGAAGGTGACGTCGGTCCCGTCGATGTCGTTGTCGATGGTCTTCGGGATCCCGACCACACGCAGGCCCTCCTGCTCGAGCTCAACGGCAGAACGGAGGCTGCCGTCGCCTCCGATCACAACCAGGCACTCGATCCCTCGGTCCTCGATTGTGGCGGCAATCGACGAGTAGCCCTCGCCGTGGACGAACGGGTCGACACGGGAGCTTCCCAGCATGGTGCCGCCACGGGCAATGATCCCCCGCACGCTGTCGCGGTTGAGGGGCCGGGTCAGGCCCTCCATCAGGCCGCGCCACCCCTTCTCCACTCCGATCACGGTCCACCCCGCGGCGACGAACCTGGTCACCACACCCCGTATCGCGGCGTTGGTCCCCGGGCAGTCGCCGCCGGCGGTGACGATTCCTGCCGTCGGCATCAGTGGGTTTCTCGAAGGCGCATCTCTCCCAGGGTATTGGGTCACGGTACGGGCGTGACCCAAACGACCTGCGAACTGCCGCGGAGGCAGCGATACTCCCTCCGTGGACGCCACCGTCACCACCACCGCCACCGAGTCCCCAGTCGCGCGGCGGCTCACCGCCACGCTCTTCGCAGGCGTGGCCTTCGCCTCCACCGCATACATCGGGACCGCCACTCTCTCCTCGATTGTCATCGACGAGATCACGGGGTCGTCGGCCCTAGCGGGCATTCCGGGTGCCATTGCCATAGTCGGCACCGCGGTGGGCACCACGCTGCTGTCGCTCGGAGTTGCTCGGCGAGGACGCCGCCCGGGGCTGGTCACGGGATACGTAACCGCTTCGCTTGGGGCCGGGATCGCCGGCCTGGCTGTCATCAGCCGCTCGGCTCCGGTTCTCTTCCTCGGCATGGCCATGCTCGGACTGGGGAACGCCTCGAGCCATCTGGCCCGGTACACGGCCGCCGACATGTACCCGTCGACGCGACGCGCCACCGCACTCAGCATCGTCGTCTGGGCCTCAACGATCGGCTCGGTAGCCGGACCCACACTTCTCGAGCCTGCAGGGCGGGTGGCCGAGTCGCTAGGCCGTTCGGAACTGGTCGGCGGCTTCGCCGTGGCAGCGTTGTTCATGGCCCTGGCCGGGGTCCTCTACGCCATCGCCCTGCGCCCCGACCCGGCCACAGTCGCCTTGGAGAGACCCCAGGAGCGGAGGATCGTGCTGGCCGATGTCACCGGCGCCTTCCGCGCCCCGAAGCTGAAGGTCGGCCTGTCGTCGATGGTCGCCGGCCAGGTGGTGATGGTGATGATCATGACGGCCACTCCACTCCATATACACCACGGCGGGTCCGACCTCGGAGTCGTGGGAGTCGTGATGAGCGCCCACACGCTGGGCATGTTCCTCCTGTCCCCTGTCGTGGGACGCCTCGTCGACCGGATCGGTGGCATGAAGGTGGCGATGATGGGGCTTGGGTTGCTGGCTACCTCCGCCATCGGCACCGCGTACGGCCCCACAGAGTCCACGCTCGGCCTGGTCACCACACTCTGGCTTCTTGGGCTGGGCTGGAACATGACCTTCGTGGCCG
>CAZGWX010000216.1:0-6914 GCA_964529515.1 uncultured Acidimicrobiaceae bacterium | reverse complement strand
TGGCTGACCTGTCGGGCGAGCCTCTCATCCGGCTCCAGTGCTACGAGGGCCTCGACGTCAACCACGCCCTCTACGAATGGGACTACGCCCGCCAGATGCTGGCTATCCGCCTCATCGAGGCCGGTGGCGAAGGCAGCCACGCCGACGTCGGCGACATCATGTCCCGCGATTATCTGATCGCCCGGCCCCTGCTGCAGGCGGTCGAGAGTGCCGCCGGCGGCAAGCGGCCCGTGCTTCTGATCGACGAGCTCGATCGGGCCGACGAGGAATTCGAAGCGTTCCTACTCGAGCTGTTGTCAGACTTCCAAGTGACCATCCCCGAGATCGGGACTCTTTCTGCCGACGACGCGCCGATCGTGATCATCACTTCGAACCGGACGAGGGAGATCCACGACGCCCTGAAGCGGCGCTGCATCTATCACTGGATCGACTACCCCGATCGCCAGACGGAGACCGCCATCGTCCGGCGGAAGGTGCCGGGCATCGAGGAGGCTCTCGCCGAATCCCTGGCCGGAGCGATGGAGCGGCTGCGAGATATGAACCTGTTCAAGCCGCCAGGTGTCGCCGAGACGCTCGACTGGGCCGAGGCTCTCCGGCTCCTCGACACCGGGGAGCTGACGCCGGCCGTGATCGACCGCACGCTCGGAGTCGTCCTCAAGTACAAGGATGACATCGAAGCGGTGCGCTCCGCCGGCCTCGAAGAACTGGTCGGATGAACGGGGCGCTGGGCGACCTGACCTCGTTCGCCCGAGAGCTGCGCAACGAGGGGATCGGAGTCACACCCGACCAGATCGCAGGAATGGCACAGGCGCTGACCCTGGTCGACCCCGCCCAGGAGCATCTCGTTCGCGCCGCGCTTCGCTCCCTGGCGGTCACCGACCCGGTTCACCTCCCGGTGTTCGACGCCACCTTCGACCGGTTCTTCCATCGGGTGTCCAAAGAGGACCGAGCCACAGCGCAGGAGCCGCATGAGCAGTGGGCGGGGGTCCCGCTCGTCGCCCTGACCGACAATGCGCATCCAAGGGACGACATCTCCACCCGGGAGGGCGCCTCCGCAACCGAGAGGATCTCGGGACGCGACTTCGCCGACCTCGACGAGGAGGATCTGGCCGAGGCACGGCACCTGGTGACGACCATGTTCTGGAGGCCTCCCCGGAGCCGCACACGGCGTTGGATACCCGACAAGGGCGGACGCCGGCCCGACATGCGACGCACGCTGCAGCGGTCGGTTGGGCCCGGAGGCGACCTGCTTCCCATCGAGACGCGGCGGCGCCGGGAGCGACAGCGGCCGCTGGTCATCATCGCCGACATTTCCGGCTCGATGGAGCGTTACGCCGAGCTCTTCCTCGTGTTCGCCCACGCCGCCCGCCAACATCTTGGCGCGGTGGAGGTGTTCACATTTTCCACCCGCCTGACAAGGGTCACCGATGACCTGGCCCGTCGGGACATCCGAACTGCGCTGGCGTCGGTCGGCGGTTCGGTCGTCGATTGGTCCGGGGGCACCAAGATCGGCGAGGCCCTGGCATCGTGGAACCGGCTGTGGAGTCGCCGGATGGCCCGGGGCGGTCCGGTGGCGCTGGTCCTATCCGACGGATGGGACTGCGGAGACCCCGAACTACTTGCCGCGGAGGCCGCTCGCCTCTCCCGCTCGGTGCACCGGCTGATCTGGCTCAACCCCCTCGCCGGGCGTCCGGACTATCGCCCTGAGACACGTGGGATGAAAGCCGTGCTGCCCCACCTCGACCATCTGCTGCCTGCCGCCAGCGTCGACGACCTCGCCGACCTCGTGGCTCTTCTCGACTCACTGGGCGGGCCAATGGCGGGTCGCGGCGAGGGGTAGGCTGGTTGCACCATGAGAAGCCAGCTTGCCCTGCGCAATCGGTGGGTCGACGAGGGGAAGAAGGTGGCTGTGGCCACCGTCGTGCGGGTGCACGGCAGCGCCCCCCGGCCAGAGGGATCGAAGTTCCTGGTCACAGACTCGGGTGACATGGAAGGGTCGGTGAGTGGCGGCTGTGTCGAAAACGACGTCTTCTTTCACGCTCAGGAAGTGCTTGCGACCAACAGCCCGAAGCTCGTCACCTATGGAATCGCCGACGAGGACGCCTTCGAAGTGGGGATGTCCTGTGGCGGAACCATCGACGTGTTCATAGAGCCCTGGTGAACGACCTCGACTCTGCGATCGCCCGAATTCTTGAAGCCGAAGAGTTCGGGGCGGTGGCCACGGTGATTTCCGGTCCGGCGATGGGGACCAAGGCCGTTCTCGACGAGTCAGGGGCGGTAGTCGCCGGCTCCATACCCGAGGACATCGCCACCTCAGTCGCCGAAGACGCCGTCGAACTGCTCGAACACGAGCAGAACCGCGCTCTCGAGTACGGCGGGCACCAGGTGTTCATCGAGACCCTGGCTCCACCTCCCGACCTCTACATCTTCGGGGCGGTCCACATCGGCCAGGCTCTCGCCTCCTTCGCATCGCAGATGGGGTACCGGGTAACCGTCGTCGACTCGAGGGGGATGTTCGCCACCGAGGAGCGGTTCCCCAACGCCCATCAGGTGCTCGTGGGCTGGCCGCGTGACCTGATCGACCAGCTCCACTTTGATCGCCGGTCCTGGGTGGTCGTCCTATCCCACGACCCCCGGCACGAGACTCCCGCTCTGGAAGCAGCGCTCAAGGGGAGCCCTCGTTACATCGGGGCGATGGGCAGCCGCCGTACTCACGACCTCCGGGTGGAGCGTCTCAAGGGACTCGGGTTCGATGATGAAGACCTCGTCGCCATCCACTCCCCCATCGGACTCGACATCGGCGCCGAGACCCCGCAGGAAGTGGCCGTGTCGATCCTCGCCGAGATGACCAAGGTGCGTTACGGGCCCGGTTCGGGCCTCTCACTGCACGGCGTGGCAGGGCGGGTGCACAAACAGAGAGCGGAGGACGAATGAGGCACATGGATTTGGCCCCCAGAGCGCAGCGAATGGGGGAAGGTACCGCCGGCCGAGAAAGGAGGCCGGGGGTCGGGGGTCGGTTCCCAAGTCGTAAAGGCCTTTTGCGGGGGGGAACGCGCCCCCTCCCCCCTTCGGGGTACTCCCCCACAAGTGCGGGAGAAATCCTGGGGGGACCAAGGTGACTCTGACAGTCATACAGCACCCCCTTGCCGCGGATCTGCTCACCGTTCTACGGGACCGGTACACCGAGCCACCTGAGTTCAGACAGACCGCGGAGAGGCTGGGCTACCTGCTCGTGGCCGAGGCGCTTTCCGACATGCCGCTCGACGAGATCGATATCGAGACCCCGTTGGAGCACATGACCGGCACCAAACTCCATCGCCCGGTGGTGGCCGTGGCGGTGCTCCGTGCCGGGCTGGGGCTGCTCGAATCGGTGCTCACTCTCGTTCCCGACGCCGCCATCGGCTTCGCCGGAGTCCAACGCGATGAGGACACCGCTCAGCCGATCGAGTACTACACCAAGTTCCCCACGCTCGACAGCACGAAAGTCCTCATCCTCGAGCCCATGCTGGCCACCGGGGGCTCGCTCTCGTGGGCTGTGGGCAAGGTGAAGGAGAACGGCGCACGGGACATCACGGCCGTGTGCGTCGTCGCCAGCCCCGAAGGAGTCAGCCGGATGGAGCTCGACCACCCCGACGTGCGCGTTGTGGCCGCCACCCTCGACCGGGGGCTCAACGACCGCTTCTATATCACCCCAGGACTCGGGGACATGGGGGACCGCCTCTTCGGCACTGTCTGACGGTGACCCCCTTCGAGGACTCCGTGCTCGCGGTGCTGGCCGCACTCGAACCAGGTGACGTCGTCACCTACGGGGAGGTGGCCGAGGAAGCCGGGTTTCCCGGTGCCGCTCGCGCGGTGGGCAACTTGCTCGGCCGATCCGAAGGACTCCCCTGGTGGCGGGTGGTCAGCGCGGGCGGCAGGCTGGTCAGCCCGTCCCGTCACCGGCAGGCAGACTTGCTCAGAGCGGAAGGCGTCCTCGTGGTGAACGGCCGGGTTTCGCTCTCACGCACTGGGAGTACCCTCCCCCCATGAGCGACCACCATCCGGGGATCACGGTCACGGGCAACGGCGAGGCAGAAGCCGCACCGGACACCGCACACGCCGACTTGGGTATCTCCATCCTCGCCCCCACTGCCCAGGAAGCATCCGACGCCGCAGCGAATGCCGCCAAGGCCCTGATCGACGCTCTCACTTCGCAGGGTGTCGATTCCGCCGACATCAAAACGGTGGGATATTCCCTGGCCCACGAGTACGAGTGGACCGACAAGGGCCGCAAGGACCTCGGGTTCCGCGCCATGAACACTGTCAAAGCCACTATCCGCGATACCGCTACCGCCGGAGTCGTCATCGACTCGGTCATCTCGGCCGCCGGCGACGCCGCCACGATCTCCAACATCTCCTTTTCCATCTCCGACGACAAGGCCCTCCAGGCCCAAGCCCGTGATGCCGCTTGGGCGGATGCGACCGCCAGAGCAGGTCAGCTGGCGTCGCTTGCCGGGATAACCCTCGGCAACGTTTCTCAGGTGACCGAGCTCGACCATGTGGGCGGCCCGCCAATGCCCATGGCCCGCATGGCGGCCATGGAGGCCGGCTCGACCCCGATCGAGGCTGGGACCCAGAAGGTCAGGGTCACACTCCGGGCTCGTTTCGACATCGGCGAGTGACCTCCACCATCCGGGGAGCCGCGTGACCAGACACTTCCTCAACACGTCCGATTACTCCAGGGCCGAGATCCAGGCTCTGTTGGCCGACGCGGCCGCACTCAAGGCCTCTCCCTTGAGCGATGATCTAGCAGGCAAGTCGATCGCTCTCGTCTTCTTGAACAACTCCCTGCGCACGCGCACCTCGTTCGACGTTGGCGCCCGGCAGATGGGCGGGCACGCGGTGGTGCTCAGCCCGACCGGCGGCATGTGGCCACTCGAGTTCGAGCCCGGCGCCATCATGCTGGGAGAAGCCGAAGAGCACGTCAGCGAGGCGGCCCAGGTGCTGTCGCGGTACGTCGACCTGATCGGTGTCCGAGCATTCCCCGAATTCTCGGACTGGTCGGAGGAACGAAAAGACGTCGTGCTGAATGCATGGGCGGAGCACTCGCAGGTACCCGTGATCAACATGGAGACGATCACGCACCCGTGTCAGGAGATGGCTCTGGCCATGACCCTCCAGGAGCACATGGGGAGCTTGGACGGGAAGCGTTTCCTGCTCACCTGGTCGTACCACCCCCGGCCCCTGAACACTGCGGTGGCCAACTCGGCTCTGATGATCGCCGCCAAGATGGGCATGGAGGTCACGCTCCTCACTCCCACCGAGGACTTCCGCCTCGACGACCGCTACATGGACACGGCACGGGGATATGCGGCGGAGAACGGGACCGAGGTCCGGGTCACCCACGACATCGAGGACGGTTACACCGGCGCCGACTTCGTCTACGCCAAGAGCTGGGGCGCCATCCCGTTCTTCGGCCGCTGGGAGGAGGAAAAGGAGATCCGAGATGATCACCGCGACTTCATCGTCGACTCCGAGAAGATGGCGCTCACCGACAATGCCCTCGTCAGCCACTGCCTTCCCATGCGCCGCAATGTGATCATGACCGATGAGGTCTTCGACTCGGACGCCTGCATCGCCTACGACGAGGCGGAGAACCGGCTCCATGTCCAGAAGGCGATCATGCGATCCCTGGTGCGGTCATGAGGGCGTCCAACCAGGACGTGCGCCAGATCCTGGTCCAACTCCTGTCCAACATGTCGGACAGCAGAGAGGTCCGCACGTACCTGCGGCGGTTTTCGTCCACCGAGCGCTCGCGCTTCGCAGTGATCAAGGTCGGGGGCGCCATCATCCGCGACCACCTCGACGAAACGGCTGCGTCACTCGCTTTGCTCCACACGGTCGGGCTGACCCCAATCGTGATCCACGGCGGTGGGCCTCAACTCGACGAGCGTCTCGAAGAGCGCGGCATCACCGGAGAGCGTCGCAACGGCCTGCGGGTCACCACCGCCGAAGTCCTCGACGTTGCCCGGGAGGTATTCGCCGAGCAGAACCTGGCGCTGGTGGAGGCGATCCGCGACCGGGGCGTCCAGGCCCATGGACTAACCGAGGGTGTGTTCGACGCCAGGATGTTGGACCAGAGCCAGTACGGATTCGTCGGGGAGCCACTCAACGTCAAGGTCGACAAGCTGCGGAGCATCGTCGACTCCGGGGCCATGCCGATCCTGACCTGTCTCGGCGTGGCGCCCGGTGGCCAGATCCTCAACATGAATGCCGACTCGGCCACACGGATGCTCGTGCACACCGTGCAGCCGATGAAGATCATCTTCCTGTCGGACACCGGAGGCCTGCTCGACGCCGACGGGAAGGTCATCGAGTGGGTGAACCTGATCACCGATTACGACCACCTGATGTCCCAGGACTGGGTGAGCGGGGGCATGCGTCTCAAGCTCTCGGAGATCAATCGCCTCCTCAGCGACTCCCCACCGACCTCATCGGTCTCGATCACAACCCCTTCGGCCCTGATCCGGGAACTTTTCACTCACGGCGGCGCGGGCACTCTGGTCCGCAAGGGTGAGCGGATCCTCAAGATCGACGACCCGTCTGCGGTCGACGTGCCACATCTGGTTGGTCTCCTCGAAGGTTCCTTCGAGAGGCCGCTCCGCCCCGACTGGTGGGAAGGGTTCGAGCTCGAGTCGCTGATCGTCTCCGAGAGCTACCGGGGAGCTGCGGTGGTCTCCCGGCTCGAAGAGGTCGCCTATCTGGACAAGTTCGCCGTGGCCGAGGTCGCCCGCGGCGAGGGGACGGCCCGCGCCGTCTGGGACGAGCTCATCCGCAATTACCCGGTGATCTTCTGGCGGAGCCGGAGTGACAACGCCATCAACGGCTTCTACACCGAGGAGGCCGATGGGTCGGTGCGCACCGGCAAGTGGATC
>CAZGWX010000215.1:0-3485 GCA_964529515.1 uncultured Acidimicrobiaceae bacterium | reverse complement strand
CCATGGGTGTGCTCTCCGAGGCGATCACCGCCATCCCGGTGGTGCGCGCCTATGGCACCGAGGAGGACACGCGGTCCAAGGTCGCCGAGGCGCTGCAGAAGCGGTTCTGGGTCGAGTTCAAGACCGCCCGGTTTGGCAACGCCCTCTTCTCCACCGCAGAGCTCTTCGCCGGCACCCTGACCGCGGTCATGATCGGCGCCGGGATCTGGCTGGGGATCGAGTTCGGAATGACCGCCGGAACGCTCATCGCTTTCCTCTTCCTGGTCAACCTGCTGGTCGAGCCGATCCAGATCGTCGTCGAGACCCTCGACTTCGCCCAGGCGGCGGCGTCCGGGCTCCGTCGTGTCATGGAAGTGCTCGACGCGCCTGTCGAGGTCACCGAACCGGAGCAACCCGAAGGGCTGCGTCCGGGCGGTCTCTCCGCTCGCTTCGAGGGCGTCAGTTACGCCTATCCCGACGGGCCCGAGGTGCTGTCCAACGTCACAGTCGACATCCCGGTTGGAGCGAGGGTGGCGGTGGTCGGCGAGACCGGTTCCGGCAAGACGACCTTCGCCAAGCTGCTGGTGCGCCTCATCGACCCGACCTCGGGCCAGGTGTTCCTGGGCGGCCTGCCTGCCGACCGGATCCGCCTCGAGGAGCTGCGCTCGCGGGTCGGGTTCGTCCCCCAGGAGGGGTTTTTGTTCGACGACACCGTCGCCAACAACGTCCGCTTCGGTCGTCCCGAGGCCGATGACGCCGAGATCTTCTCCGCCTTCTGGGAGTTGGGCCTCGGGGAGTGGATCGAGAGCCTCCCGGACAAGCTGTCCACACGCACCGGCGAGCGCGGCACCAACCTCTCGGCCGGGGAGCGGCAGCTCGCGGCGCTGGCCCGTGCGTGGATCGCCTCACCCGACCTGCTCGTCCTCGACGAGGCGACGTCGGCGGTGGATCCGGCTCTCGACGTCGCTCTGCGAGGCGCCATCAACCGGCTCATCGAGCAAAGGACTTCGGTCACCATCGCCCACCGGCTGTCCACGGCCGAGGCCGCTGACGAGGTGCTGGTCTTCGATCGTGGCCGCCTGGTCGAGCGCGGAAGGCACCGCGACCTGGTCGAAGCCGGGGGCGTTTACTCCGCCCTGCACGCCGACTGGGCAGCCGGCACCAAGACCGTCTAAGGGTCGATCCGACCGGCGAGCCGGAACCTCCCGTCCTTGATCTCGAACTTCCAGGCCGACCCCTTGGCGGTGTCGGTGGAGGCGTCCACCTTCGCTCCTCGCCGCGACGCCTCGGCCAAGATCAGCGGAATGATTTCACCGTGCGTGCTGAGCACCGCGTTGTGACCGATGACCCGGTCGAGGAGCGAGGCCACATCCGACTTCGAGGCATTCCGGGCCAGCCGGCGGTCCTTTACCAGCGGGGCACCGACCTTCTTGGCCAGCGGGCCCACCGTCGATCGGCAGCGCTTCGCCGGTGACGAGATGACCAGGTCGATTCCCTGGTCAGCCAGTCGCTTGACGAGACTGGCGGCCTGTTTCGCTCCCTTGGCGCTCAGTGGCCGCTTGTCGTCGTCCCGGTCCCACGAGCCCTTCTCGACGGCCAGGCCGTGGCGGACGACCCAGAGGGCACCCGTTCGCGCCAGCTTGTCGAGCTTGGCGGTCTGGATGAGATTCCGATCGTTTTCGTAGTCGACCTTGGCGGCCGCGCGCCGGGGTGATAGCCATCTGACATCGTCGATCTCGTCGTTGGGACCGAAGCCGGGGCTGTTCGGCAGCGGCTTCATGGCAAACCACGCCACCGTCTTCAGCCCTCGCTTGGTGTCGTGTTCCGTCTCGGTGAGGGGCGCCACGATGCGGCAGAGGAAGCCGGTTTCTTCCAGCACCTCCCGAAGTGCTGCCTGCTCGTCGGTCTCTCCCGGGTCGAGCTTGCCCTTAGGGAGTCCCCAGTCGTCGTACCGGGGCCGGTGCACCACCAAAACCTTGATGCGGCCTTTGGGGGTCACACGCATCACCAGGCCACCGGCTGCGCGCACCGCGCTGCTCACCTCCGCCAAGCGAGTGCTCCGGTGGTCAGACCCGGTTGCCGGGCGCTCGTCTGCCGAAACCTTGCCCGGACGGCTCGACCATCTCGTAGGCGCCGCTCAGGTCGATGCTCACTGCGGAACATACGGAACACACGCGACGGGCGATTCCGCCGCCGACCTGCTGGGTGGATCCGAACGCGTGATCCCCCTTTCGACAGCCTGAGCGCCGATGGCGTCGTGGGGCCTCGCCGGGCCGAAGGTGCGTCACTGGGATCCAGGCTACGGCCACGGAGGGTGGCGGTAAAGGACCTAACTTCCCATCACCTTCCTGATGCCGGCGACGACCCGGTCCGCGTCGACCAGGGCGTGCTTCTCAATGGCGAACTGGGGCCAGGGGACGTCGAATCCCGTAATCCTCCCGATGGGCGCTTGCAGGTCGTAGAGAGCCTCCTCGGCGACGACCGCGGCGACCTCGGCGGCGACTCCGGCCGACCCTTGTGGCTCCTGGACCAGGAGCAGGCGGCCGGTCCGCCCCACGGATTCGAGCACCGTCTCCCTGTCCCAAGGAAAGAGGGTGCGTAGGTCGATCACCTCCACGGAGACCCCGGACCGGGCCGCGGCGGCGAGCGAGACGGGGACCATCCCGCCATAGGTAACCAGGGTGAGGTCGCTGCCCGCCTGGCGAATGCGTGCCCTGCCGATGGGAAGGGTGTAGTGGCCGGTAGGGACGTCTTCCCGGCCCGCCCGGTAGAGGACCTTGGGCTCGAGGAAGATGACCGGGTCCTCCGACTCGAGGGCCGCGGCCAGCAGACCCTTGGCGTCGGTCGGTGTGGAGGGGCAGATCACGACCAGGCCGGGGGCGTGGACGAAGTACGCCTCCGGGGAGTCGCAGTGGTGCTCGTGGGCCCCGATGCCGGCTCCGTTGGGCATGCGGACGATGACCGGCACAGGGGAGTGCCCCCGCGTCCGGAAGCGAAAACGGCCCAGGTGGCTCACGATCTGATCGAATGCCGGGTAGACGAAGCCCTCGAACTGAATCTCGGCGATGGGGCGAGCGCCCGCAAGAGCCATGCCGATGGCCGAGCCGACGATGCCGGATTCGTTGAGGGGAGTGTCGATCACCCGGTCGGAGCCGAACTCGTCCAGGAGCCCTTCGGTGATGCGGAATACCCCACCCGCCCTGCCGACGTCCTCCCCGAGGACGATCGTCCGCGGGTCGCGTTCCATCCCTTCGTGGAGGGCCGCGTTGATAGCGTCGGCCATGTTCTTCTGCTCGGTCGGCCCCTCTGGCCGGCGGTCATGCGCAACGGTCCATATCTCCGAGGAGTCGAACGAGGTCTCCGGCTCGCCGTGCGCCCGTTGCATCGCATGAAGCTGGTCGACGACATGGGCGGGAATCCGCTCGAAGCCGTGGCGGATGGCATCCGAGCGGTCGGGGAGGGGCTCGGCCTCGATGGATGCGATCGCGGCATTCACGGCGTCGGTG
>CAZGWX010000214.1:0-5567 GCA_964529515.1 uncultured Acidimicrobiaceae bacterium | reverse complement strand
ACTCCTCCAGCACGGGGAGGTGGAAACACTCTTCCACGAGTTCGGCCACGTCCTCCACCAGAACCTCGGCCGGACCGAGACAGCCCGCTTCTCAGGAACCAACGTGGAGAGGGACTTCGTCGAGGCGCCCAGCCAGATCATGGAACACTGGGTGTGGCGTGCCGACGTCCTCCAGAGGTTCGCCCGGCATCACGAGACTGGCGAGCCGATCCCCCAGGAGCTCGTCGATCAGCTCGTGGCGGCACGCAACCTGAACAAGGGGATCTTCCAGCTACGACAAATGCAGTACGGATGGTGGGACCAGGAGCTGCATGCGGGGCCCGACCGCGACCTGGACGACATCTACATCCGGGGCTCGGAGGTGGCACTAATCCCACCCCACGAAGGAACGTTCGCTCTCGCCAACTTCGGTCATCTGTTCGGTTACGACGCTGGCTACTACGGGTACATGTGGGCAGAGGTCTTCGGCGATGACATGTTTTCCAGGTTCGAGGCGGAGGGGGTCACGAACCCCGCGGTGGGCATCGACTACCGGCGCCGCGTGCTGGAAAAGGGCGGGGCGGTCGACCCCAACGAGATGCTCGTCGACTTCCTCGGGCGTGAGCCCGACAACCGGGCGTTTCTCGGCAACCTGGGAATCCAGGGAACCGATTGATTGGCGTCCGACGTCTAATCGGGGGATAATGGAGGGGTTCCCCCTTCCGGTAGGTCGCTGCAATATTGAGCGGTTGACCAAAAAAACCGGGTCCGGGCGGAATCTCCCCGGTATTCCATGCGTTTGCTCAATTGACCAACCCGGCCCATGGAGGGCCTTGAAATTATGAGTGACATTGTAAAAGGTGCAGCCATCAAGGGCATGACCCGCCCCTCCCGGCGTTTCGCCGTGGGCCGCGAGTGCGCCAAGCCTGGCTGCGACACCAAACTCTCCCAATACAACAAAGCCGAGTACTGCCACGCCCATGCTCCCGTCCGGTTCCCCCGGGTCCGCGGGAAGATCCTCGACGAGCAGGGCGCCTGACAAACCTCTGCCTGGGATAGGTCCTCTCCCCCTCCCCGTCCCGGACAGACACCTGAGAGCCCCGGTAACCCCGGGGCTCTCTTTTTGGCTCCCAACCTTCAAGTTGACTTCAAGGTTTGGCGGCCTACCCTTGGCCTCGTGAAGATCGGCGAGCTCGCCAGGAAAGCCAACGTCAACACGGCCACCATCCGCTATTACGAGCGGCTGGGACTTCTGTCCCCCGAGAGGGCGGCCAACGGCTACCGGCAGTACGGGCCGCCCGCGGCCGAACGGATGAGGTTCATCCGCGACGCCCAAGCGGCCGGCCTCACGCTGCCCGAGATCGGGGTCATCCTCGACATGAAGGCGGCCGGTGAGACCACCTGTGGTCACGTCGTCCGGCTCCTCGAGGAGCACCTGGATGCGGTCGACCGCCAGGAGGTGGAGCTCAGAAGGACCAAGCGGCAGCTTCAGGAGATGCTCGACCGGGCCCGGCGGCTCGATCCGGCGGAGTGCCTGGACCCCAACCGCTGCCAGACAATCGCATCGAGCCACCCGGAAGTGGCACCAACGAGAGAGAGACATGAGATGACCACCAAGACGACCCTCAGCGTCCCCGAGATCCACTGCGATCACTGCAAGATGAGCCTCGAAAGGGCGGTCGGCGCACTCGAAGGAATCGACTTCGTCGAGGTGTCCGTCCCCAACGCCACTGTCGAAGTGGGCTTCGATGACAGCGCGGTGGATCTCGCCACGATCAAGGACACGATCGAGGAGCAGGGCTACGCCGTCGCCAACTGACTTCGTAACCACTCCCATCGAAACGGTCCGCTTCGATGTCGATGGGATGACCTGCGCCACCTGTGCGGTCAGGATCGAACGCGTCCTCAGCCGCCAGGAGGGAGTCGAGAACGCCAGCGTGAACCTGGCGGCCACTACGGCCGAGGTGTCGATCCATGAAGGGACCGACCTCGCGTCGCTGATAACCGCGGTGGAGAAGATCGGCTACTCGATCGCTCCGTCCGAGGAGACCCCCCGCGACGTGTCCGAGATGTATGGCGAGGGCGAACGCGCCCAGTGGCGCCTGTTCTGGCTCTCCGCGGTCCTCACCGTGCCCGTAATGGTCCTGGCGATGCTCGGCCCGGAGGAGCCCTGGTCGTTCTGGACACAGGCCGCGCTCACCGCACCAGTCCTCTTCGTCGCAGGATGGCAGTTCCATCGGGTGGCCTTCAAGCTGGCCCGCTCGTTCTCCGCCAACATGGACACGCTGGTCAGCCTGGGGTCGCTGGCGGCCTTCGGATACTCGCTCGTTGCCCTCCTGCGCGGCCAGGCCCACGGCCACGTCTACTTCGAGACAGCGGCCGTGATCATCACGCTCATCACCCTGGGCAGGGCCTTCGAGGCCCGCGCCAAGGGGCGGGCGTCACTTGCGGTTCACCGTCTGCTCGACCTGGGCGCCAAGGAGGCTCGGGTCGTGATCGACGGCGAAGAAGTCTTGGTCCCGGCGCAGAACGTGGCGCCCGGAGACCTGCTGGTCGTGTTGCCCGGGGAAAAGATCCCGACCGACGGGACCGTGGAGGCGGGCCAGGGTGCCGTCGACGAGTCGATGCTCACCGGCGAGGCCGTGCCCGTGGACCGCGGGCCCGGCGACCGGGTGCTCGGTGCCACCGTGAACCAGTCGGGTCGGCTCGTCGTCCGGGCCACCTCGGTTGGTGCGGACACTGCACTTGCCGGGATCGTCAAGATGGTGGAGGCGGCGCAGGGGTCGAAGGCCGACATCCAGCGTCTCGCCGACCGGATCTCGTCGATCTTCGTGCCGGCGGTCATCGTCATCGCCCTCTTCACCGTGGCGGGATGGCTCTGGGCAGGAGCCGATGTCGACCGAGCGTTCCTCAACGGGGTGGCGGTGCTCATCATCGCTTGCCCGTGCGCACTCGGCTTGGCCACCCCCACGGCGGTCATGGTCGGCTCGGGTCGGGGTGCGGACTTCGGCGTGCTCTTCAAGCGAGCCGAAGTCTTCGAGCGCGCAGGCGCGATCGACACGGTCCTGTTCGACAAGACGGGAACCCTGACCACCGGCGCCATGCGGCTTGCAGGCGTGACCACCGAAGAAGACCCGTCACGGTTCCTTCGGCTCGTGGGGTCGGTCGAGGCGGCGTCCGGCCACCCGCTGGGAAAGGCGGTAGCCCTTGGAGCCGACGAGCGGGGAGTGACCCTGGTCGAGCCGGACGGTCTCGAAACGGTGACCGGACTGGGCGTGGTGGGAACCGTGGATGGGACCACGGTGGTCGCAGGAAAGCCCGACCTCCTCGTGTCGCGCGGCCTCAAGGTCGAGGAGCGGTGGGTCGACGAGATGGCCAGGCTGGAGAACGACGGGCGGACAGTGTTCCTCGCCGGCTGGGGCGGCAAGGCCAGGGGCCTGTTGTCCATAGCCGACACCGTCCGGCCTGAGTCCGCGGCCGCGGTGGCGCGACTCGCATCCCAGGGCGTCAACAGCGGAATGGTCACCGGCGACAACGCCCGGACAGCCGAGCGGATCGGTTCCGAAGTGGGCATCAGCAGAATCTGGGCCGGCGTCATGCCTGGAGATAAGGCCGAGGTGGTCAAAGTGCTCCAGGCACGGGGTCAGCGCGTCGCCTTCGTCGGTGACGGGATCAACGACGCCCCCGCCCTCACACAGGCGGACATCGGTCTCGCCGTCGGGACGGGGACCGACGTCGCACTCGAAGCCGGGGACGTGGTTCTCCTCAGCGGCGACCCGTCGCTGGTGCCGACAGCGATCGGACTGGCTCGCCGGACCCTCCAGATCATCAAGCAAAACCTGTTCTGGGCCTTCGCCTACAACACCGCCGCCATCCCGCTCGCTGCCTTCGGGCTGCTCGACCCGATGATCGCTGCGGGGGCCATGGCGTTCTCTTCGGTGACGGTCGTGTTCAACGCTCTGCGCCTGCGCCGATTCCGGCCGTAGTACCCGTTGTTCGGGTGTAGTTTGTTTCCATGGCAGGGATGGACTGGCGACAGCGGCCGCTCCTCGATGAGCCCGTGGCCCTGCTCGCCTTCACGGGATGGGGCGATGCCGGCGAGGCGGCGAGCCAGGCGGCCGTCGCGCTGCTCGACAGCTACGACACCGAGCTGCTGGCGGTCATCGACTCGGACGAGCACTACGACTTCCAGGTGCGCCGGCCGGTCACGGAACTGGACGAGGACGGGGCGCGGAACATCCTGTGGCCCGACATCGAGATCCACGTCGTCTGGGGCGCAGGACGCGATCTGGTGGTCGTCGTCGGCGACGAGCCCCACTATCGCTGGAAGTCGTTCTCCCGTGAGCTTTCCGGGGCATTGCGTAGTCTCGGGGTCCAGCGAGCGGTGGCTCTGGGAGCCTTCATCGGCCAGGTGGCACACACCCTTCCCGTCCCGCTGATCGGTTCGTCCAACCGGCCCGAGCTGCTGGCGCCATGGGGCCTGCTGCCGTCGAACTACGAGGGCCCGACCGGAATCGTCGGTGTCCTCACCAGTGAGCTCGCGGCAGCCGGCATCGACACCATGGCGATCTGGGCGGCCGTGCCCCACTACCTCTCCAACCAGGACTACCCGCCGGGAACCCTGGCCCTGGTGCAGAAGACGGCGGAGCTGCTCGACTTGACGGTCGACCTGGGCGAGCTCGATGAGGCATCACGCCAGTATCTGTCCACTGTCGACGAGGCCATCGCGGCCAACGGCGACCTGATCGACTACGTGCAGCGCCTCGAGGAGGAGGCAGACGAGGTCGACACCGAGGTAACCATACGTCTCGTCTCCGAGATCGAGGACTTCCTCAGGGATCAGACCTAGAAGTACTTGGTACTTGGTACTCGGTACTTGGTGCCTGGATCAGAGCCCGCACCGAAGGAGCGTCAGCTCAAGGAACCATTCGCACGAACGCCAGATCCAGGGGTTGCCTGATCCAAGTACCAAGTACTAGGTACCAAGTACCGGCCCGGGTCGTGGACCCGGGCCGATTGACTACTTCTTGCGCTTGTGGCGATTCGCCTTGAGCCGCTTGCGATACTTGTGCTTAGACATCTTCTTGCGGCGCTTCTTGATGAGCGAGCCCATTCAGCCAGACCTCTCGGAAAAGGGGGAACGCTCCAATGTTGGCGGGATCCCGGCGTTAGGTCAACTCTGGTCCTCGAAGAAGCGTCAATCATCGCCTGAGATCTGGGTGGTCAGGCCGTTGGGCTCGATGAGCCCGCCGATCACCACGCAATCAGCCCTTTCGAACGCGATCCGCACCGCGCCTTCGGTGTCGGCGGTGACCAGAGCCAGAACCGACGGGCCTGCCCCGGAGCGAGCGGCGTGGAGGGCACCGGCAGCTCGTGCCGTCTCGATCAGGGTCCCGACGGCGGGGCTCATCTCGACGCGGGGAGCCTCATGGATCTCGTCGCCGTGGGCCGCCCCCAACAGAGCGGGGTCGCCGGTGAGCAGGCCAGCAGTGAGAGCTCCCATGCGGGCCAGGCTGCGGACCACCCTGGGAAGCGGCTGCGAGTCCTCCACCACCCGGCGGGCCTCTTCGGTGGCGAGAGTCTCCTCG
>CAZGWX010000213.1:0-3546 GCA_964529515.1 uncultured Acidimicrobiaceae bacterium | reverse complement strand
CCCACCAGTAGGCCGAACACCAGCAGGGTGCCGACCGTCCGGAACGACCCGACGATGACGAGGGTGATCAAGGCCAGGAGAGCGAAGTGAGCCAGCCGCGGCCGGAGGCCCAGCAGGCGCGCCTTCTCCTCGTTGAACGAGAGGACCATGAAGGGACGGTGGAAGACCGTCGCTCCGACGACCGCGATTGCGGTGATCATGGTCAGGAGACGCAAGTCGCCGGTAGTGACACCCAAGGTGTCTCCGAAGAGGACGGTGGCGAGAGTTCCGGAGTAGGTGGCCGTGGTCGAGAGGAGGATCACGCCAAGCGCCAGCATGCCCACGAAGAGAAGGCCGATACCGGTGTCGTCCCCGAAGGCGGTCCGATCCCTCACCACATTGATCCCCAGGATCATCACCAGTGCGGCGCCGGCGGCTCCGATGAGCGGGTTGAAGTCGAAGATGACTGCCAGGGCGATTCCCGGCACGACACCGTGTACCAGTGCGTCCCCAAGGAACGCCATTCCTCGGATCACTACCCAGGTGCCGACCACCGCGAGGCCAACTGCGGCGAGGACGCCTGCGACGAGAGCGCGTTGCTGGAGCGCCAGTTGGAAGGGTTCGGTGAGCCAGTCCACGATGTTGACGCTAACCACCCATGGCCGCGGCGATGGCCCGAGCGTTGAAGAGCAAGAGGTCTATGAGCGTCGGCGCCTCGCCTCCCTCGGTAAGGGATTCGGTATGGAGGGGGACGACGGCCACCGGATGACCGACCTCGGCCGCCACGGCTCGAGCCAGGGCATCGTTCCGGGTCCGATCCACAAAGATCGCAGGCACCTCTTCAGCCTCGATGAGCGCTACCAGCTCAGCCAGCTGCGCCGAACTGGGTGCGCCCGTGGTCGAGCCGCCGGGGATCACCGTCTGGAGCACCTCCCAGCCGTACCGGTGCGCGAAGTAGCCCAGGGTGCTGTGATTGGTGATCAGCACCCGGCGATCGGTTGGGACGACTTGCAGGGTCTCCGCGATGTCGGCGTGGGCAATACGAAGTTCGCCGGCGTAGGCGACAGCGCGCTCGGTCCAGCCCCCATCAGGGTGGAGCCGTTCCAGCTCGTCTCCGATCCTCTCTGCGGCAGTCGCCATTCGCAGCGGGTCCATCCACACGTGAGGATCGAGAGCGTGCGCGGAGTCGTCCCCGTCTTCGTGGTCTTGAACGTCTTCGAACTCCAATGGGTCGAGAAGGGGGGCCACCTCGAAGATCGCGACTCCGTCGCCTGCAAGCGAGTCGAACACGGAGACCAGTCCCTCTTCGAGACCGAGCCCGTTGGCCACGATCAGATCGGCCGATGCCATCAGGGCCACTTGCGCAGACGATGCCTGAAACTCGTGCGGGTCCGATCCGATCGGCATCAGGACCTCGACCCGGGCAGCCTCACCAGCAACGTTGGAGACGACATCGCCCAGGATGTTGGTGGTCACCACCACAGAGATCCCCTCGTTGCCGGCGTCGTCAGCGCACGCGGCAGCCACCAGCGCCAGGACGGTGAGAGCGACCCGAAGTCTCAATGGCACTCTCTCGCTTCCTTGTCTATAATGAGAATCGTTATCACGATGCCGAAGCGTAACACGAGCCCCCAATCCAACGCCAGCCCCCACCGGCAGGTTGAATCGCGAATGGCCGAGCACGATGTGAGGTACACCACCGGTCGTCGTGCGGTGATCGAAGTCCTAGCCCGGGCCGAAGGCCCTCTGGGCGCGGCCGAGGTCCACCACCGGCTCAAGGGTGCGGTGCCCCTTTCTTCCGTGTACCGGTCGCTCTCGGTCTTGGAAGAGGCGGGGATCCTGATCCCCCATTTCGGGGCCAAGGGCCTGACCAGGTACGAGCTCGCCGAGTGGCTGCGTGGCCACCACCACCATCTGATCTGCGTCGACTGCGGGACCGTCGAGGACATCACGCTCCCCGACCCGATGGAACAGGAGATGGACCGCATGGTCGACGGGATCGGTTCCTTGACCCGGTTCGAGGCGCTGAACCACGCCCTCGAGATCGAAGGACGGTGTCAGCGTTGCGCCGCCTGAATGGCGTCGCCGTCAGAGCCGAGGACCTCGTCCTCGGATATGACGACCGCGTCGTGATCAACCGCTCGACCTTCGAGATCCCGTATGGACGCCTCACCGCGGTGATCGGACCCAACGGCTCCGGGAAGTCCACACTGCTCAATGCCATCGCCGGGCTGATCGAGCCGATGTCGGGGAAGATCGAAGTGAGGGTCGGACCGAAGCGCATTGCCTACGTAATGCAGTCGACAAAGGTGCCCGATGCGCTGCCGGTGTCGGTAGGCGAAGTGGTGTCGATGGGCCGCTACGCCACGACCGGACCGTACCGCCGTCTCGGATCGGACGACCGCGCCGCAGTGCACGACGCCATGGAGCGCCTGGGAATCACAGATCTGGCCCATCGACACATCAGCAAGCTGTCGGGAGGCCAGCGCCAGCGCGCTTTCGTTGCCCAGGGCCTGTCACAGGACCACGACATCCTCCTCCTCGACGAGCCGCTCACCGGGATCGACGTGACCACGGCCAATGCCATCGACAAGGTGATCCACAGCGAGGTGGAGGAGGGGTGCGCTGTCGTCATGACCACCCACGACCTCACCGAGGCGGCAGTGGCAGGCTATGTCGTCCTTCTCTCCGGCCGGGTAGTGGCGTCCGGGCCGCCGGGCGACGTGCTCACCGCCTCCAACCTCCGGGAGGCGTATGGGCCGGCGCTCCTCCACGTCGACGAAGACCGGTTGTTCCTGGACGACGCAGCTCACTTCCCCGTCGACGAGTAGTTGGGCCCCTCGGCCGCCAGGATCGGGACTAGTTGGTCCCCCAGGCCTTCAGGACTGGGGGAAGGTTCCTGCCGGCCGAGGACCGAGGCCGGGAGGTAGGGGGAAGTGGTTCCGTAGGAAGGGCTCGTGCGCGGGCTGGTCGCGGGAGGGATCTCCTGCCCCCTACCCGCTGGCTTCGCCATCGGGTCCCTTCCCCCTGTCGCTAACGCTCAGGGGGACCAAGCTGAACCCGAACGGCAGCTCGAGACGGTGCGCTGCCAGCAGGTCGGGACGTGACAGCAGTTCCCTGGTGGGCATGTCGAGAACCACCTTGCCCCCGTCCATCACCACCGAACGGGGGCACAGCTCCAGAGCGAAAGGTAGGTCGTGGGTGATCACGATCTGCGTGACGTCAAGGCGGCTCAGCACCTCGACCAGCCGCCGCCGTCCGGCCGGATCGAGCCCCGAGCCCGGCTCGTCCAGCACCAGGACCTCAGGCTCCATCACCAAAGCGGTGGCCAGGGCAGCCAGCCGCTTCTCGCCGCCGCTGAGATGATGCGGGGGGCGATGGGACAGGTCGCCAGCGGCCACCATGTCGAGGGCAGTCGATACCGCCGCCGCCAGAGGTTCGCCTCGAGTGCCCTGGTTGGCCGGCCCGAAGCCGACGTCCTCCTCCACCGTGGGCATGAACAGCTGGTCGTTGGGGTCCTGGAACACCAAGCCCACGCGTCGGCGGATGCCCGCCACCGTCTCGTCG
>CAZGWX010000212.1:0-7154 GCA_964529515.1 uncultured Acidimicrobiaceae bacterium | reverse complement strand
TCGGCATGGTCGTGGCCGAGGCACGCACGAAGAGGCCGATCCATCGGGTCAGCTTCGGGCTGATCCCCGGGCGGGCCGACGCCGCGGGCCTGTCGATCGACGACGGGAGCGGCTGGCGCCACATCGGTGAGGGCCACCATCACGGTGGCTGGCTGAAGCTCTACGTCTTGCCGTAGACCGGGACGAGCGCCCCGTTCATCACGCCCGAGTCCTCTTCGAGGATGAACTCGATCACGGCGGCGATCTCGTCGGGTGTCGGCCACGTCACATAGTCGGCGTGGGGGAAAGACCGTCTCGTCGCCGGGGTGTCGATGACCGACGGCATCAAGACGTTGGAGGTGACGTTGGTGCCTTGGAGCTCCTCGGCGAGGGTCAGGCCCATGGAGACGACCCCGGCTTTGGAGATGTTGAAGGCGCCTTGGCTCTCCGGATTCTCAATGGCAGCTCGGCTGCCCACCAGGACGAGACGCCCCCAGTCGGCTGCTTTGAGGTGAGGCAGAGCGGCGCGGACCGTGTAGAAGGTCGAGCGCAGGTTGAGGTCGAGCATCCGCTCGAAGCGGACATCGTCGGTCTCTTCGATGTCCCGGCCGCCCGCCCAGCCTCCCACCAGCGCGCACACGCCGTGGATGGCCCCGAGCCTCTCGGAAACGGTGGCGAAGAACGAATTGACTTGTTCGGCGTTGGTGGCGTCGACGCGCATGAGAGTGATATGGTCGCCATCGGTGTCGAACTCCTTCTCGAACTCCTCCGCTTCTGCGGGAAGCAGATAGGTGACCGCGAGGCGATAGTCCTTCTTCTGGAGTCGGCGCACCAGGGCGGTTCCGAGACCGCCAGTTCCGCCTGTGATCACCACGTTCTTCGTCATCGATGCCTTTCGGGGTCGGGGTCAATATAAGGCGTCAGGCCCTCCACATCACCCACAAGTCGGCGACGTTGGTTCCAGTGCGCCCGGTGACGACCAGGTCCTGCGTGGTCTGGAGGTAGGAAGCAGAGTCGAACGCCGCAAGGGCCGGGCCGGGGTCGCCACCTCGGCCGACGGTCCCGCGGTCGACGATTGCTCCGGCCGCTCCAGAGCCTCCGTCGACCCCATCGGTGGCCAGCGCGGCAAACAAGGCGTCCTGGCCCTGGATGGCCCGAGCGGCCAGCAGTGCGGCATGAGTGTTGCGCCCACCTCGGCCGCCTCCCGTCACCTCGAGGGTGGTCTCACCGGCGGCCACTTTGACGCCATGTCCCGACCAGACCAGGAACCGGTCCACAGCTTCATCGGTCGGTCCCTCCAGCCACCCTTCCGCCACCGTCGCCACGACCCCATCGCTTCCGGCGGCCTTCGCCAAGGCGAGTGCTCCGTCCCTTCCGTCCGCGATGACCCGGACCGGTCCGTGTACCGGTGGACGATCGGCCGCCCTGATCGCATCCTCGATGTCGGGCGGGACGTCGACCCCGAAACGGCCCAGGGTTGCCACTGCCTCGTCCGCAGCATCCCCACCGCCCAGAGTCGGCCCGGAGGCCACGGTCTCGGGACCCAGACCGGACACGTCCATGAGGACGAAGGTCTCGACCCTGCCGCCGGCAGCACGGGCAAGCCCGCCGGCCTTGATTGCCGAAAGCTGCCCGCGGACGAGATTGGTCTCGCCGATCGAGGCGCCACCATTGAGCAGGGCGCGGGTCGCCTGGGCAACGAACCCCTCCGGCACGCCGGCCAGGGGCTGCTCACAGAGGGCAGAGCCCCCACCGGACAGGAGGACGATGCACCGTCCCCCGCCGGCCCGAGCCGTCTCGATGACACGGCGCCCCGCTTCGAAGCTGGCGGCACCGGGGACGGGATGGTCGCCGACGAGCAGGTCGACCCCATCGGGGACCTCGCCCTCCGCGTCGCTCACGCACACTCCGGTGACTCTCCCCAGCGCGTCGGCCGCGCCGAGTGCCATGGCGCGCGCGGCCTTGCCGATGGCGATGACCGTTGCTCCCGGTTCGCATCCTTCGAGGGCCGCGGCGGTGAGGGGCCGCGGGTCGACCGACGCCAGGGCCTGTTGGAACCAGGCGAGGATCCGCTCGCGGTTCACAGCGCACCGGCCTGCCGGGCCGAGTCGAAATCTGCCCTGGTGTCGAGGTCATGGAGGAGACCCCTGCGGGCGACGATCACCGGATTGTCGAGACGAAGGAGGTGGCGGTGGAAGCTGGCAGGCCCATAGGCGAACTCGACCGGGCGACGTGCTGACAGGAGGGTGGTGCCCCCGTCTGACGACGGGGCGATCACGTCACGACCTGCTCTGACGAGATGGGCAATCACCTCGAAGTCCCTCGTCGTCACGAGTGGGAGGTCGCCGTGAACCACCGCCCACCTGCTTGGGCCGGCGGCCTCCACGCCGGCGCGGCATGCGGCGTCGAGTCCGCCGCCGGGATCGATGACGAGGCGCAGTTGGCAGTCGGTCGCCCAGGCGGCAACCTCGTCGTCAGCCGTGACGACGGCCGCACGAAGGCCGGCGCCGTCGATCGCCGAGATGACCGTTCGCGCGAGCTGCGCGCCGAGTTCTTGCCGGCGCTGTGGTGGGAGCTCTGCAGCCAGCCTGGTCTTGCCCAGGCGGAATGACCGGATCGGGACCACGACCAGCACGGTCATGATTTGCGATCCGGACGGCGGCCTACGGGATGAGCAACACTGGACAGGGCGAGTGGTGGCAAATTCGGTCGGCCACCGAGCCCAGGATGACCCGCTCCACGAGTCCGGCGCCGCGCCTGCCGATGACCATGAGATCGGCGTTGCGTTCCTCGCAGATGGCGATCAGACGGTTGGCGGGGTCGCCAAGCTCCTGGAGAGCCTCGTAGTCGACGCCGTCGAGGTCGAGCTTCGCCACGGCGTCGTCGAGGATCTCCTTCTGACCTTCGATCAGCGCGGTGGACAGGGCTTCCGGCGTGGGCGGAGCGCCCCCGATGCCCCACCAGCCCTCAGGCGGGCGGACGACGGTGGCGAGGATGAGTTTCGCGCCCGTTTGTCGGGCGATGGACACGGCCTGTTCGGCCGCGCGGTGTCCCCCGTCGGAGCCGTCCACTCCGACGACGACGGTCTTTACGTTCCAGGTCATTTCGTCCTCCTACGCCGCAATGTAGACGAGCCGCTGGACGATATGACCGGCCAAAAGTCCGTAGAGCCCAGCCACGAGGTCGTCGGCCATCACTCCCGCGGCGCCCGGCAGACGCTCAGCCGGATCGACCCCGGGGAAGAAGCGCTTGAAGATGTCGGCCAGGCGGAACACGGCAAAAGCCGCGATCGCCGCGGGAAGGGCTGTGATGCCGATCAGAGCGACGAGGGCTCCCGTCGCCTCGTCGACGACGATCCAACTGGCGTCGCCGGCGTCGGTGTAAATACGGCTGATGGCGGCCGTGCCCACAACGCCGAGCACCACCGCGGCCGCCAGGACCCATCCCCATCCTCCGGTCCGTCCGATCCAAAGGCCCCCGGCGGCGGCGAAAATCCCGCCGACCGTGCCTGAGCCGATGTCGGCGCCCCGGATCTGGCGCAGAAGGAGGCCGGTCCCGAAGAAAGAGGCGATGAGCCGAGCCACGAGCGCAGGGTAGGGGCCGGATGCGCCCCGGTCCCGGCTCGTTTAGCCTTGGGGCATGAAGACCGCCTCTCACATCTGGAGCGACGGCGAACTGATCCCGTGGGAGGACGCCACGGTCCATTTTCTGACCCACGCCCTCCACTACGGAACGTCGGTGTTCGAAGGGATCCGCTCGTATTCCACACCCGAGGGGTCCGCCGTGTTCCGACTCCCCGAGCATATGGATCGCCTTCACACGTCGGCCAAGTCGTACCGGATCCCCCTCACGTGGTCGACGGATGAGCTCGTGAATGCCTGCCTCGAACTGCTCCGCACGTGCGTGCTCGACAACGCCTATCTCAGGCCCCTCGTCTTCTGGGGGTACGGCGACGTCGGCCTTTTCCCCAAGGGCAGCCCTGCCCAGACCATGATCGCCGCCTTCCCTCTGGGGGCCTACCACGGCGTCTCGGCCGCCGACGAGGGGATCAGGGCGAAAGTGGCCAGCTGGCGGCGCATCTCCCATACCTCTCTCATTCCCACCGCCAAGGGCGGTGGCGGGTATCTGAACTCGATGCTGGCGAAAGGTGAGGCCCTCAGCGCCGGCGTTGACGAGGCGATTCTCCTCAACGACTCGGGCTCGGTCGCTGAGGGCAGCGGGATGAACCTCTTCGTCGTAGAGAACGGCGTGGTGAGCACGCCGCCGGTGTCGTCCGGGATCCTCGCCGGCATCACCAGGGACTCGATCATGACGCTGCTGGCGGCAGATGGGCTCGAAGTGCGTGAACTGGAGCTCGCCAGGGGCAGCCTCTACACCGCCGACGAAGTGTTCCTCGCGGGCACCGCCGCCGAGGTCACACCGGTCCGTGAGATCGACTGGCGCCAGGTCGGCGACGGGCGGCCCGGCCCGGTCACCAAGAAAGCGGTAGAGCTCTACAGGGACGCGGTCTCGGGCAAGCTTGACGACTTCCGGCACTGGTTGACGGTGGTCTGATGGCGCAGCAGCCCAACGTTGCCATATTCGACGAGGAGCGTCCCCGTCGCTCGCTGCCGCCACCCGCTTCGCGTGGCTGGCGGGACGACAAGCCAGGTGTCCCGGAAGGCCCGGACGACCCTGACGGCTACAGCGCCTACTTCGCCGTTGGCCCCGATCCCGGTTATGCGCTCAAGCTCGTCCGACTTCATGAGCTTCCCGACGACGAGGGCATCGAAGAGGTGGTTACGGGCCTGGTGATGACCCGGGTCGCTGAGCTCGGCCGGGCCGCGGTCATGGATGACGTCGAGGCCGCTCTCGCCGTCCTGGGTTACGGGACCGAGGCTCGCCCGGAGGTACTGGAACGCCGGCGACGCTGGCTCGAAGCGGTGCCCTACGAGATGCGGCCCGGCGAGCTGGCAGTCCTGGAGGTCGACCGCGCGATACTCGTCGAGACCCCGGATCACATCCGCTGGCTCCAGCGTCACCGCGACCGGTCTTAGTCAGTCCTCCACCGGTTACCGTCGCTCCCATGAAGATCGTCCGCATCAAGGCCGACGGCGACATCGTCTACGGCGTCGCCGACACGGAGGGCGTCCTCGTCTACAGGGGTACTCCCTTCGTCGCTTGGGAGCCCACCGAGGTCGTCGTCCCGTGGCCCAAGGCGACGCTGCTGTCGCCGGTGATCCCCACCAAGGTCGTCTGTGTCGGGAAAAACTACGAGGAGCACGCCGACGAGATGGGTGGGGACGTGCCCGACGAGCCGTTGATCTTCATCAAGCCGGCAACGGCTGTGATCGGCCCCAATGCCGGCATCGTCTACCCGCGGCAGAGCTCAGAGGTCCACCACGAGGCAGAGTTGGCAGTGGTCATCAGTCGTCCCGCCCGCAACGTCAAGGCGGAGGACGTATCTCAGTACGTGTTCGGGTATACCGCCGCCAACGACGTCACGGCGCGCGACTTGCAGCGCAAGGACGGCCAGTGGGCGCGCGCCAAGGGATTCGACACCTTCTGCCCACTCGGTCCCGCCATCGAGACCGAGCTCGACCCGCTTGAGCGTCTCGCCGTCATCTGCAGGGTCAACGGGGACGTGCGCCAAGCCGGTTTCACCTCCGACATGGTGTTCGGGGTCGCCGAGATCATCGAGTACGTTACGGCGTTCACCACCCTGCTCCCCGGCGACGTCGTTCTCACGGGCACGCCTTCCGGCGTGGGTCCGATCGAGCCCGGTGACCTGGTCGAAGTCGAGGTCGACGGCGTCGGTGTGCTGGCCAACCCTGTGGTGGCTGCATGACAGTCCGCGTCCGGATGGCCCCGTCGCCAACCGGGACCCTTCATGTCGGCACTGCCCGGGCCGCACTGTTCAACTGGCTCTACGCCCGGCACAACAGCGGGGTCTTCATCGTCCGCATCGACGACACCGACCTGGAAAGATCGACGGCCGAGTTCGAGGACGAGATCCTCGACTCCATCCGGTGGCTGGGACTCGACTGGGACGAAGGCGTGCGAATCGGGGGACCGCACGGCACCTATCGCCAATCCGACCGCTTCGACCGTTACCGCGAAGTCGCCTACTCGCTGGTCGAGTCCGGCGCCGCCTACTTCGACGATCGCAGCACGGGGGAGCTCGACGAAGCTCGGGCTCGAGCGCAGGTCGAAGGCAAGCATCCGGGCCACTACATCAGGCGCCCCGAACGGGAGAGGACCGAGGGCGCGATTCGCTTGTCCATACCCCAGGACGCGCCGGTGGTGTTCGACGACCTGGTCCGCGACCGCGTCAGCTTCGAGGCGAGCGACATCGACGACTTCGTGATCCTCCGGTCGGACGGAACGCCGACCTACCACCTGGCCTCGACCACCGACGACGTCGACTACGAGATCACCCATGTCGCCCGTGGTGAGGACCTCCTCCCTTCGACTCCCAAGCACATCCTGCTGACCCGGGCGATGGGCGATGTTGAGCCGACCTATGCCCATCTCCCTCTCCTGTTCGGGACCGACGGCCGCAAGCTGTCCAAGCGCCATGGAGCCACCGCCCTCAGCGACTACCGGGCGGCCGGCTTCCTTCCCGAGGCGATGTTCAACTATCTCGCCAATCTCGGGTGGTCGCTGGACGGCGAGACCACGATCTTCACCAAGGACCAGGCGGTCGCCGCCTTCGACCTCGCCAACGTGTCCAAGAACCCGGCCGCCTTCGACCCCGACAAACTGGCGTGGATGAACGGCGAGTACGTGCGGGCGATGGAGCCTTCAGGCTTCGACGAGTTGATCCGGCCCTGGATCGAGAAGGAGCTGGATCGGGCCCTCACCGACGACGAATGGGACCGGTTTGCCGCTATCTCGCCGTTGGTCCAGGAGCGAACACACCTCCTGCCGGAAGCCGCCGAGCAGGTCCGCTTCCTGTTCGAGGACTTCGACTCCTACGACCCGGACTCCTGGTCCAAGGTCATGGCCAAGGACGGCGTGGCGGGCGTGCTCGAAGCTGCCAACGCCGCGCTCGAGGTGCTGGGGGAGTGGGAGGCGTTGGGGATCGAGGCCGCCATGCGCCAGCTCCCCGAACAGCTCGGCATGGGGGCAGGCAAGGTGTTCCAGCCGGTGCGAGTGGCCGTGACGGGAACTTCCGTCAGCCCGCCGCTGTTCGA
>CAZGWX010000211.1:0-5203 GCA_964529515.1 uncultured Acidimicrobiaceae bacterium | reverse complement strand
GAAAGTCAGGCCTCGGGCCGGTGGCTGGTCTTGATCAGAGGCAGGTTGGCGGGTGAGGAGTTGATCGCAGAGAATGCGGTAGGACCACGCCTTGAACTCGGTGACCGGCCAGCCGCATTCGCTGACGAAAACGGAGAATGTCTCGGGTCGATGAAGCCCGTACACGATGTCGGCGGCCCGGTCTACCGTCAGGCCTTCGCGCAGTTGTCCGCGAGTAGCGAGCGAGTCGATGATCCGCCTCACTGGCGCGGGCGGCGTTGTCCCCGCGACGCAAGCCGAAGCAGTCGTGACCACTTCCTGCATGCTTCAATCGGAGGCAGGTTCTCCCCGGGCCGACCAAAAGAAGGGGCTCTATGAACAACGCGCGTATCGCCGCGGTGCTTACCTGGGTATATTCCGCAGGCTTCGGGCTCTCGACCATCCCGGTGGCCATATTTCTTCTCCGGCACGGGAGGTTGCCTGTCTTCGCTGGCCTCTTTGAAAGCTATGGGGGCCCTTGGTCTGCCCGGCTCCAGCCACACACCTTCACGGTAATGCTGATGGCCTTCCTGGTGGTGACACTGCTCGCGGCTTGGACCGCCTGGCTGGTCTGGAATGGTTCGAAGGCCGGGGCTGTCCTCGCGCTGGTCTTACTCCCCATCGAGGCCGTCTTCTGGGTTGGCTTTGCACTGCCGATACCGTGGCTGATCGGTGTGGCCAGAGTCGTCTTCATCGTCCTTGCTTGGAAGGCCCTTGCCTGACGGGTGGTTCTCGTCGGAACTTAACAGCCGGAGAACTTGCTACTTCTGACTTGAGCTGCCTTCGCCATGGCGGAGGGCGGCCACCCGTCCCCTCTTTTCTCCGACTCCGTAACCCCACGGGAGACGCTCGTCGCGATGCCTCGTACTGTCAAAGCCAAGCCACGCTTGACTTTTCTGAGGTGGGTCCCGAGGGAATCGAACCCTCAACCTTCGGGTTAAAAGCCCGCTGCTCTACCAATTGAGCTAGAGACCCGGAACATCCCACCGCGGGCGGAACAAAGCAATTCTACTGTCCGGCGCCGTTGGGCGGTCAGCTGTCCACGGCCGCCGATAGCAATGAACGCAGCTTCGCCAGGTCGGACGGGGCCAATGCCGAGAGCATTTCGGCTGACACTTCACGTCGGATCCGGCCCGCCTTCTCCAGGATCTTTCGACCGTCCGGTGTCACTTCCACCAGGGTGGCGCGTCGGTCGTCCGGGTCCGGGAACCGTTGTACCCATCCCGCATCGGTCAGCTCATCGACGAGGGTCGTCGCCGACCGGGGCACGATTCCGAGTCTGTCCGCCAGTTCGCCCATCCTCACCGGTGCCTCGCTCCGGGCCACGAGCCGCAAAGCGCGCATGCGGGCAGGTGTGATGCCCGGCGAAGTGATCCTCTGCATCGTCTCGTGGTGGACCCGGCGCCACAGGACTCCGAGCAGGTCGGTGACCGCCTCGGCGTCATCGTGGGTCTTCGTGGGAATAGAAGAGGGCATATAATGAGTTTACCTCATTGTGAGTCTTACTCAAGGAAAGGAACAGGCCCGAAAGTGACTGACAGGTTCAGCGGAGGTCATCGGGCGATGCGTTCTCTCGTCGCCGATGGCGGGGCCGCCAAGAAGAAACTGAAAAGCGGGACCCTGCGCCGCATTGCCGGATACTCCCGCCCCTATCGGTGGTTGATCACCGTGTTCCTCACTCTGGTCGTCATCGATGGCCTGATCGGGGCCGCGCCACCGCTGATCTATCGCGCCATCATCGACGAGGGGATCGCTGACCAGCGCACGGCCCTGGTCATCGGGCTCGCTGCCGCCCTGGCCGGCATCGCCTTCATCAGCATGACTCTCGGACTGGTGCAGCGATGGCTGTCGTCCCGCATCGGTGAGGGCCTCGTCTACGACCTGCGCACCCAGGTGTTCGACCACGTCCAGAGGATGCCGGTCGGCTTTTTCAGCCGAACCCAGACCGGAGCCCTCGTGTCACGGCTCAACTCGGATGTCGGCGGCGCGCAACAGGCTTTCACATCGATGCTCTCCAACGTCGTCGGCAACATCGTTGCGGTCAGCGCCACCTTGACCGCGATGTTCGTCCTCTCGTGGCAGGTAACCCTCATCGCTCTGGTACTACTTCCCGTGTTCCTGATCCCGGCCCGCCTCATCGGCAAGAAGCTGGCGGCGATCACCCGGGAGCGGTACGAGCTCAATGCGGCCATGGGTCAGACGATGACGGACCGCTTCAATGTCGCCGGCGCCCTCCTCGTCAAGCTCTTCGGACGTCCGGAGGAAGAGTCGGAGGTCTTTGCCGATCGGGCCGGGAGGGTGCGGGACATCGGCATCAAGTCGGCCATGTACTCCCGGGTGCTGTGGAGCGCCCTCGGCATGGTGGCCGCCCTCGCCACCGCCTTTGTGTACGGGTGGGGCGGCATGATGGTGATTGCAGGGAGCCTCGGAATCGGAACGCTGGTTGCCCTCGGCTCGTATTTGAACCGCCTATACGGGCCGTTGACGGCCCTCTCCAATTTGCAGGTCGACGTCATGACGACTCTGGTCAGCTTCGAGCGGGTGCTCGAGGTTCTCGACCTGACGCCGAGCATCGCTGACTCCGAGGATGCATTGCCCGTGCCCGCCGGTCCCTTGGGGGTGGAGTTCGAGGACGTCGGGTTTGCCTATCCGGCGCCGTCGGAGATCTCGCTGGCGTCTCTGGAGGCGGTCAAGACCTTGTCCGACGAGCCAGGCCAGCCGGTCCTCACGGACGTCTCGTTCCGGATCGAGCCGGGGCAGATGGTCGCCTTCGTCGGACCCTCCGGTGGCGGGAAGTCGACGGCGGCCAGTCTGATCTCACGCTTGTACGACGTCACCAGCGGAAGGGTGCGAGTCGGCAACACAGACGTCCGCAACCTCACCCTGGAGTCTTTGCGCGGAGCTGTGGGAGTTGTATCCCAAGAGACCTACCTCTTCCATGACACCCTCAGAGCCAACCTCGTCTACGCCCGGCCTGATGCCCGCAAGGATGAGATCGAGGCGGCGCTCAAGGCTGCTCGGATCTGGGAGTTGGTGGAGGAGCTCCCGGAGGGGTTGGAGACCGTCGTCGGCGACCACGGCTACCGGTTGTCCGGCGGGGAGAAGCAGAGGCTTGCCATCGCGCGCTTGCTTCTAAAGGACCCTCGAATCGTGATCCTCGACGAGGCCACAGCCCACCTCGACTCGGAGTCGGAGGCGGCGGTGCAGAAGGCTTTGGCCACGGCCCTCGAGGGGAGGACTTCGGTGGTGATCGCCCACCGACTAGCGACGGTGCGTCAGGCAGACAAGATCCTGGTGATGGATGAAGGCCGCGTGGTGGAGCGGGGCACTCACGCGGAGCTGATCCGAAAGGACGGTCTGTACGCCGAGCTGGTCAGGACTCAGCTGCTCGACGACGACCGCCAGAAGGCGTCATAGGGAAACGGACCGCAAGAAGGGACCCGAGTCGTCCTCCGGTGGAGGTTATGGCGGTCTCTTCTTGATGTAAGTGTGACCAAGGGGGCTGGTCCAGACGTGGCGCCCCCCGATGACTCGATGCCTCCAGCCGCCCTGATGGATGAGGATGTGGTCGTGGCGGCACTCCGGGGTGCCGTTCCCCGTGTCGGTCGGTCCGCCTTCTCCGAACGGCCTGGTGTGGTCGATGTCGCAGTCGGCGGCCGGCATCCGACAGCCCGGGAAACCGCACATGAGGTGTTTGGCTTCGATCAGTCTGCGTTGGGCGCTGCTGAACCGTCTCCTGGTGGCCCCAGTGTCGATGACGTTGCCCTGGTCGTCGACGACGGTGAACTGCCAGTGGGAGTCGGTCTGGCGTTCGGCGATCTGACGGGCGATATCGGCGATGACGGGTCCGAGCCCCGGGATTTCGGCGGCATTGTCATCGAGGCCGGCGAGGGTCGTGAGATCGACACGAAGATCGACCGAGCCCCTCTTGTTTCCGTGCCGGGTCGCGGTGCCATCGAGGAGGTCCATGAGGATGTCGGTGCGGAGCTGGTCCATGGTTCGTTGGTCGCCGGCGTTGCGAAGTGAGATGGCGTATCCGTTGAGTCGCCGGCCGATGGCGCGGGCTCGGTCGATGGGAAGGTCGAAGGAGTGCAGGTTTGCGGTGCCGTAGTCGGTGGCTTCGATCCAGGTTCGTCTCTCGTCCAAAGCGTGCACGTAGCGGCGCTTGGCACGGTCCGGGTCCGACTGGACGGCGAGCTTCCGCAGTAGTGCCTTCAGCTCGCCCGAGGTGAGGTCGGGAATGTCGGTGAGGATGGAGTCGTCCATGGCCGTACGCTCTTCAAGATCGTGGCGGCTGGTGCCTTGGACGATGACGCGGGCTCGGTGCAGATCGATGCGGCCATCGCGGAGCAGGCCAAAGATTTGGGGGAGGTAGTTGATCAGTGAGGTGGCCAACGCCAGCCTGGAGTCGGCGCCGTAGCGAGTCAGGGTTAGGGCAGCTCGGATCTCATCGGAGGCGAACTCCCATTGCGCCTCAATCGACATGGGACCGTATTCGGTGGGGTGGATGTGGGCGATGTCGTCCATCGACGCCATCCCCTCCGCCTGATGGTGGGCCGCCATCCGTTCGTGGGCTTTCATAAATCGCACGCGGTCATATGGCGAGAGGTCGGTCCGGCTCACACTGCCGAGAAGCGAGCCGAGTTCCGGACCGGGAGGCATCTCCTCCAGGTCAGCCGGGAGCGGGCTCGCTGCCCGAGCGGCGGCTTCGGCCGTAGCGGCTGCAGCCAACCCTTCCAGGTCATCGAACTTCGGTCCAAAGACCTCTGTCTCGAACATAAGTTCGATAATACAGACACCCTCTGACAAATGTCAAGCATCGTTAGCAAGTCTTTTACGCGCTCCGAAACCAGCTAGCGGCTGAGGCTGTGGACCACGTTGCCGTTGTGGTCGAGGAGGAATGCGGTGTCACCGTCGTTGTTCCAGACCGCTCCCTTCTGGCTGCACCAGTAGAGACGCTCGGCGGTGTCGGTCCCACAACCGGTGAACACGGTGACCTCGGCTCCGGCAGCGAGCGTGAAACCACCCGGGAACGAGTACCGGTGGCTGGCCGACTCGTCCTTGAGGACCCACCCGGTGAAGTCGACTCCCATTCCGCCCCGATTGCGGATGACCACGAACTCGCCGTTCAGGTTCTCGTGGTCGTTTCCGGGAGCGTCGGCGTGGATCTCCACGACCGCGACTT
>CAZGWX010000210.1:0-8390 GCA_964529515.1 uncultured Acidimicrobiaceae bacterium | reverse complement strand
TGGGAGGGGTCACCGTCGACGTCCCGCGGCGGATCGTAGATCGGAACTACGACACCGCCGACGACCACTGGGGCGCGACCCGGACCACGATGGTCATCGAAGAGGGTCTCCAGCATCTCGACGGCTATCACGCTCTCGCCTACGCCCGGATCCGGTCGCAGTCGCACGAATTCGCTCGGATGCAGAGGCAGCGATGTCTGATCGCAGCCCTAATCGAGCAGACCAATCCGGTGGAGCTGCTTTTCAACTTGGGCTCCGTGGCGCAGGCGATCAAGGACAACGTCACCACTGACATCCCCCAGGACGCGCTCGCCGACTTCATCGCCCTTCTCCCCAGCTTGGACACGGACAACTTCACGACTCTGAGCATCGAGAGGTCGGCCTACGAAATCCCTGCGCCCAACCACCTCATTCGGTACTTCGACATCGAGAAGATTCGTCAAGATGCGCAGTTTGTGATGCGTGACCCGGCTGCGGCTCGAGCTGCCCTCGGCCTGACCGGGCTGGACGACACCTGCGCCGATTCGCTCGACCCCTGACCCGAACGGGAACTTTGCGGCGCTGATACCGTGGGCATAATGAAGGACTTCAAGCAACTCATCGGTGGCGAGTGGGTCGGAGCGGCCAACGGAGGCACATGGGACCTGATCAACCCGGCGACCGAGGACGTGATCGAAACCCTCCCGTTCGGTGATGCCGCCGACCTCAAGGCGGCCGTCGACGCGGCCCAGGAGGCCTTCGGCGAGTGGTCTCACCTCACCGCCTATCAGCGGTCCAGGATCCTCAACAAGGCAGCCGCGTTCATCCGGGCGAACCTCGATGAGTTCGCACGCGTCACGACCGAAGAGTCAGGCAAGCCGTATGCCCAGGCACGAGGGGAGTGGGCCGGTGCCCCCAACCAGCTCGAGTGGGCCGCCGGGGAGGCAGAGCGTCTCTACGGCCGTTGGATTCCGTCCCGGGTACCCGGTCGCCGCATCGATGTCATCTATCAGCCGATCGGCGTCATCGGTGTCATCACAGCCTGGAACTTCCCCGTCTACAACCAGATGCGGGCGATCTCGTCTGCCCTCGCGGTCGGGAACACCGTGGTGTCCCGACCGTCCGAGTACACGCCTCGTTCCGCCATGCTCATCGGCCACGCCCTCACCGAGGCGGGCGCCCCCGCCGGTGTGATCAACATCGTCAACGGGGATCCGGAGCAGATGGGCCAGGTAATGCTCGACGACAAGCGGGTCGGGAAGATTCAGTTCACAGGTTCGACCCGGGTAGGACGCCTGCTCATGGACGGCGCTTCCCGCACGGTGACCCGCCTGTCGCTGGAGCTGGGTGGGAACGCCCCCGTTCTCGTGTTCCCCGACGCGGGAGACATCGCCGCGGTGGCCCAGCAAGCGATGGCGACCAAGGTTCGCAACAACGGCCAGGTCTGCATCTCACCGCAGCGGTTCTACGTCCACGAGTCGGTGGTGGGGGAGTTCACCGACGCCGCCGTCATGACAGCCAAGGAGCAGGTCCTGGGCAACGGCCTCGACCCCGAGACGACGGTCGGCCCGCTGATCAATGCCCGCCAGCTCGACCGGGTGGAACAGCTGGTCTCCACGAGCATCGATGGCGGCGCCACGGTCCTCGTCGGTGGTGAGCGCCCAGATCGCCGCGGCTACTTCTACGAGCCCACCGTGATCACCGACGTCACCGCCGATCTCCCGATCCACACCGAAGAGATCTTCGGACCGGTGATGCCGGTGATCTCGTTCGACGATATCGACGCCGCCATCGAGCGCGCCAACGCCACCGACTACGGACTCGCTGCCTACGTGTACACCCGGGACATGGCCACAGCGTTCAAGGTGTCCGAGGAGCTCGAGTTCGGGATGATCGCCATCAACGACTGGCTTCCGTCGACGCCTGAGGCGCCGTTCGGCGGCTTCAAGCAGTCGGGTCTGGGCCGGGAGTCGGGCAGCGAAGGTGTCCTCGAGTACGTGGAGACGAAGACCCGCTTCTTCGGCAACCTCGGCTAGCCCGACCCCCGTCGGGTTCAGTCCTCTGCGGGATCGCCCTTCCTCCGCAAGGTGCAATTGTCGAACCGCCACGAGCTCGCCAGGTGGGCGTCGAAGCGGCGAATCGTTTAACGCCTAGCCCTTGACCCGCTGCCCGCCCTTGAAGACGGTGCTGATCTTGGCGGGGTCGCCCAGGATCGAGATGTCGGCCAGCGGGTCGCCGTCGACCGTGATCACATCGGCATCCCAGCCCTCGATGAGCTGACCCGACTGGGGCGCCTGAGGACCGAGGGTGTCAGGCCCGTTGGCGGTGCCGGCCTCGATGGCCTGGAGCGGGGTCAGCCCCACGTCGACCATCAGCGAGAACTCCTTGCCGTTGGTCCCCCACAGCGACGAGCTCCAGATGTCGGTGCCTAGGGCGATCTTGACGCCCTTGGACACGGCCAGGCCGATGCCTGTGGCGTGGTACTCGGCAGTCGTCCGCATCTTGCGCATGGCGTAGTCGGGCATCCCTCTCTGCTCGCCCTCACGCGTGAGAAAGTCGACGACGTACCGGGTGGGGACCAGCATCACATCGTTCTCCACCATGGCGTCGGCGGTCTCCTCGTCCATGTAGGTGCCGTGCTCGATGGTCTTGATGCCCGCCGCGATGGCGGCCATGATCCCGCGCTTGCCGTGGCAGTGGGCGCAGACCAGTCGCTCCATGCGCGAGGCCTCGTCGACGATGGCCTCCAGCTCGGCGGCTGAGAACTGGGGGAGGTGGGGATCGTCGATCTGGCTCATCACGCCACCCGAAGCGTGGACCTTGATCACCCGGGCGCCCATCCGCAGCATCCGGCGCACCCCGGCTCGGGCTCCGTCGGGTCCGTCGACGACGTCGTCCTCACCGAAAAAGCGGATCGAGAACTGACGGCTGGCCTCGAGGTCCATCGCGTGGGCGTCGCCGTGTCCAGCGGTCATCGAGAGCGCACCACCACTGGCGTACACGTTGGGGCCGACCACGAGGCCCTCGTCGATGACCTTTGCCAAATGGACACCCATGCCGCCGACCTCGCGCACCGACGTGAAGCCGGCCTCGAGTGCGGCCCGCGCGTCGGTCGTTACCCGCATCGCTGCGGCCTGGGGCCGCGTGGAGTACATCTCCTCCATGGCGATGCCACGGATACCCATGAAGTGGGCGTGGCACTCCCAGAGGCCGGGCATCACGGTGGCTGCAGTTACGGTTTCTGCAGCCGGTGTCGCCGGCGCCCCGTCGGCAGCCCCCGCGTAGGCGATCTTGTCTCCTTCGAGGATCACCACGCCGTTGTTGACGGGGTCGCCCCGTCCTGGGATGAGGCGGGTGGCCTCGATTCGGACCGTCATGACGGGACTACCTCCACTGTTGGCTTGGACATGATCTGGACACCACTTCCCACGACGTACCCGGTGAGGTGGAGGAACGGCGAGTCCGGATCGGCGGTCGTCGCGGTGTCGTCGGTCATGCCTCCGAGGGTCACAGTGGCGTGGGAGCGGACCCGCCACCCCATGGGGACGACGACCTGCAGGCCGGAGAACACCAGCGCCAGGTCGAGATGAACTCCGGTGGGGGCAGGCTGGACCCGACGCAGATCGAGGCGTGTCCCGCTGAACATGCCCATCACCTTTCCCCCGTAGAAGGGGTCGGCGGTGGAAATGAGATCAGATCCCGTGAACACCGTCACCATGTCGAGTTCCTCGGTGTCGGGCTCCGCGCGTGACTTGAGCAGGAACTTCGCCGCCAAGGCGGCAGCGATCGTGCTCAGCAGCGCGAACTTGAGGAGGCGGTAGACGAATCGAAGCACGTCGGGACTCTACGCAATCGAGGGACGGTCGGCGACTGGCGAGAAATCGGCGAAATGCCTTGACGGCGGCTGAGTGACCCTGCGAAACTGCCCCGGTCGAGGAGTACACCATATGAAGACGCGCACTATCTGCCCAATGATGACCAGCCCTAACGGTGGCGGTTTCCGCGTGCGCGCCTTCGATCCCGGCGCGGACGCTCCGCAGCCCCCCAGGCGGCCCCTTGTCACGTGATGTGACGAACTGACAAGCAGTTCTTGCAGAGGCCGCCGATCCACCCCGGCGGCCTTTTTCGTGGCCGTGAAGACACAAAAGGTTTCGAGAAATGAATCAACTACTGAGAGAACTACAACAACACGGCCGATGTAACGAGGAGGGCAGCAATGAACTGTTCTTTTCGGAGAGCCCATCAGAGCTGGCCCAGGCCCAAGCGATCTGTGGCCGGTGCCCGGTGCGTTCTCGCTGTCTGCAGCTCGCTCTCCAGGAAAACCTGGAGTGGGGCGTGTGGGGCGGTGTGATCTTCTGGGACGGACAGGCCTACTACCGCCGGCGTGGTCGTGGGCGCCCTCGGCTCGAGGACGCCAATCTGCCCGTGGAGGCGGACCGCATGGAGCTGCTCGAACTGGTCAAGAGCGCCTAACGATTGGTCCCCGGGCCGTCAGGTCTGGGGGAAGGTTCCTGAGCCGGCGCGCAGCGCAGGCCGAGGTAGGGGGCCGTAGTTCCCTACGGCAAGCGTCAACCGACAGCCAGCTCCCTGAGCCCGCCCGGTGAAGATGGATGACGCATCTTGGCGAGGGCTTTGGCCTCGATCTGGCGGATGCGCTCCCGGGTGACGTTGAAGTGGCGACCGACCTCGTCGAGGGTGGCCGGCTCGCGATTGCCAAGGCCGTATCTCATCTCGATGATCTCGCGCTCCCGATCGTTGAGCCGATCGAGGACATGACGAAGGTTCTCGAGGTTGAGTTTGGAGGCGATGAGCTCGAACGGTACCGATGCCTCGATGTCCTCGATGAAGTCGCCGAGCATGGCGTTGTCTTCGCCGATGGGCTCGAAGATGGAGACGGGCTCGGGTGCGACTTTGCGGGCCTCACGGATCTTCTCGACCGTGATTCCAGACTCCTCGGCGATCTCGGCGTCGTTCGGTGTGCGACCGAGCCGCTTCGTCAGGTTCGCCTCTGCGGTCTGCATTTGGCTGATCGTGTCCATCATGTGGACCGGGACCCGGATTGTGCGTGACTTGTCTGCGATGGCCCGGGTGATGGCCTGGCGGATCCACCAGGTGGCGTAGGTGGAAAACTTGAACCCCTTGCGGTATTCGAACTTCTCGACGGCGCGGATCAGGCCGAGGTTTCCCTCCTGAACGAGGTCGAGGAAGGGGAGTGGGGCGTGCCCGTACCGCTTGGCAATGGAGACGACCAGACGGAGGTTGGCCCGGATGAAGGTCTGGCGGGCCTCTTCACCTGCCCTGACCAGTTGCCCGAGCTTGCGGCGCTCGGAGGCGTTCTTCTCGGTTTCGAGGGCGATCTCGGCCTTGCGACCGGTCTCGATGGCCCGAGCGAGTTGGACCTCCTCGTCGGCGGTGAGCAACTCGAAGCTGCCGATGCCGTCCAGGTACTGACGAATGGCATCGTCACTGACTTCACGTTCGATCGATCGCTTACTCATCACCCTCGCTGCCACAGTAGGAACGGCCGGTGCCGCTCTCCGGCATTTGTGTGTATCACCATCGGCACTTGTCCACAGGATGCTGAATAGGCACGGAGACCCAATTTCTGCCCTGCTCGCGAGCACCCCGTGTCGCCACACGACACCCAGTGCTCGCGAGCAGGAGGGTCGGGCTTGAGGCCGGCTCTCCCTAGAATCTGTGGCTCCGACTGGACCCGCGGGCGTTTAGCTCAGTTGGCTAGAGCACTGCCCTTACAAGGCAGGGGTCGGCGGTTCGAGTCCGTCAACGCCCACCGCGCACCACATAGGAACCCCGATGGCGTCATGGTTCCGCAACACGGGTATACAGGGAACATGGGTTCCGAAGAGCGCCGGCTCGTCGTCGTGGCCAATCGCCTCCCCGTCCAGCTCGACGAAGCTGGTCAGTGGGAGACCTCGCCTGGTGGTCTGGTCAGCGCCCTCGCCCCCATCCTGAAGGGCCGGGGCGGGGCCTGGGTCGGCTGGGCCGGAGTACCAGACGAGGACCTCGGCGAATTCCAGGTCGACGGCATCGACCAGGTTGCTGTCCCGCTCACCGTCCAGGAAGAGGAAGACTTCTACCACGGGTTCTGCAACGGCACCCTGTGGCCGCTCTACCACGACGGAGTCCGCCCACCCGAGTTTCATCGTCACTGGTGGGGTCCCTACGTGGAGGTCAACAAGCGGTTCGCCGAGCGCACCGCCGCGGTGGCCCAAGCGGGAGACCTGGTGTGGATCCACGACTATCAGTTGCAACTCGTTCCGGCGATGCTGCGCAACCTTCGGCCTGACGTTCGGATCGGGTTCTTCCTCCACATCCCCTTCCCCCCAGTGGAGCTGTTCTCGCGTCTCCCGTGGCGCAGTCAGCTCGTGGAAGGGCTCCTTGGCGCCGACCTCGTCGCCTTCCAGACACGCAACGGCGCCCAGAACTTCGCGGCCGCCGCTCGTCGCTACGGCGGGGCGCGCGGGTCGGACTGGCGGCGTCTCAAGATCGGCGACCGGCGCATTCGCGTCGACCGGGCCCCGATCGGCATCGACGTCGCGTCGTTCACCGAGTTACTCGGCCAACCCGAAGTCCACCGGATCGCCGAAGATCTTCGCCAGCGCACCGGCAATCCGAAGCGGCTGATTCTCGGTGTCGACCGCCTCGACTACACGAAGGGCATCGATGTCCGGCTGAAGGCGTTCCAGACCGTGCTCGAAAGAGAGTCGCTGACGCCCGAAGACGTGCAATTCCTCCAGATAGCCGTGCCCAGTCGCGAGGCGGTGCCCCTCTATCAGGAAACCCGTGAGGAAGTGGAGCGACTGGTGGGCCAGATCAACGGCGAGAGCTCGAGGGCCGGGCTGCCGGCCGTCCACTACCTCTACCGGTCGCTCGGACCGGAGGACCTCGTGGGTGCCTACCTCGCCGGCGACGTGATGATGGTCACGCCGCTCCGGGATGGGATGAACCTGGTAGCCAAGGAGTACGTGGCGTCGCGGGCCGATGATTCGGGCGTGCTCATCCTCAGCGAGTTCGCAGGCGCCGCGGAACAACTTCGCCAGGCACTCATTGTCAACCCGCATGACGTCGACAACGTCGCCGCAACCCTCGCGGCTGCGCTGCAGATGAGCGAGAAAGAGCAGGGACGACGGATGCGTGCGCTGCGCCGGGTGGTGGAGTCGACTGACGTGTTTGCTTGGGCAGAGAACTGTCTGGAGATGATGGGAGAGGAATGAACCGGGAGGAGGCCGCCGCCGTTCTCGCCACCGCCCGCAACCTTCTGGTCGTCTGTGACTTCGACGGGACCCTGACGCCGATCGTCGCTCACCCGGCACTCGCCCGACCCAACCAGGACACGCTCGCCGTTTTGCGCCGGTTGGCGGCAGCGCCTGACACGTCGGTCGCCGTGGTCTCCGGCCGCCGTCGGGCAGAACTCGAGGAGATGCTGTCGGTCGAAGGCGTTGACCTGGTCGGCGGCCACGGAGCCGAGACCGAGAATGAGGTCGAGTTGGACGACGATGACCTCGAGCTGCTTGGACTTCTCCGCGCCGACCTCGAGGGCATCGCCAATGGGGCCGAAGGCACCTTGCTCGAGGTCAAACCGTCCTCCGTGGCGCTCCATTACCGGCAGGCTGCAGGGGACGGCGAAGAACTGGTGACGCGGGTCATGACCGGACCGGCGCGGCGATCCGGTGTGCGGGTGCTTGCAGGGAAGAAGGTGATCGAGCTGTCCGTGAGCAGGAAGAACAAGGGCGACGCTGTCCGTCATCTGCGCGAACGCCACCTGGCGGGGACGGTCTGCTTCATCGGCGATGACGTCACCGATGAGGACGCCTTCCGGGCTCTGTTCGACGGGGATGTCGGGATCAAGGTGGGTGAGGGGGAGACCTCGGCGATCATGCGCCTCGAGTCACAGGCCGATGTCGTGCCGTTCCTCGAGGAGCTGGCAGCCGCTCGGGAGCTCCACCTCAGTTGATCAGCATCTGATCGACCGGGGCGTAGTCGTCCCGCAGCAGGACACCCCCGGAGGCGAAGTCGGCCATGGCGTCGCCGGAGATGAGCGCCTCGCTGCCTCCCCGTCCCCGGATCGTGGAGAGCATCGCCTCGGCGTCGAACGGTTGGGATGAGGAGATGAATACGAAGTTCCCTCCGCTGCGGCCGTCGAGATATCCCGGCGGTACGAACAGAGCGACATGGTCGAAGACCTCCATCAGGGTGCGGGCCGCCGAGCGGGCGAACCGGAGTTGGCGGTAGTCGACGACGTTCATGGCGTACAGGCCGTCATCTGCCAGCACCCGCTCGATCTCTTTGGTGTACTCCACGGTGGTGAGGTGCCACGGCACCGAAGCCCCTGAGTACGCATCACCGACGACCAGATCTGCTGACTCGTCAGGCAGTGAGCGAAGGCTGAT
>CAZGWX010000209.1:0-9699 GCA_964529515.1 uncultured Acidimicrobiaceae bacterium | reverse complement strand
CGTGCTTCGAGGGCCGCTGCGTGCTCATCGTGCAGCCGGTCCTTCCCGAACTCGTCGAAGGCCACGCCTCCGCCGTGGCGGGCCGCTTCGGCGACCCGGTCGATCACGGCGTACGACCCCGGGATCATGTCCACCCAGCCGCCCATGAAGTACGGGCTCGTCTCGTCGGCGACGAAGAGGGCGTGCTCGGGTGGAAGGCGGAATCTCCCGTCGAAGTGCTCCACCACACCGGCAGCGGTGAGGCCGTGCAGGATCTCCGTCGTGTAGCGCTCGTCGAGGCCGGCACCGGTGGCAATCTCTGCCGCCGTTCCGCCCTCATGGGCGCCGAGCCAGTCGAGAAGCCCGCATCGGTCGGCCACGGCCAGGATCCCGATGGCAGACGCGCCGCCTGCCATCGCCACGAACCGGTCGAAGAACGCCTCGATTCGGGGGCGGTCCATCAGACGACCTTCCCGCCGATGACCGTCATCCATGCCAGATTGGTGGCGGGGCGATAAGGGATGTGGGCGGGATCGGGGCAGTCGAGGACGACCAGGTTTCCGGCCGAACCGGGGACGAGTTGTCCGTGGTCCTCGAGTTCGAGGGCCAATGCGCCGCCCCTCGTGGCTGCCCAGATCGCCTGGTCCACTGTCAGGCCCATCTGGACCACTGCCAGCGAGATGATGGGGCCCATGGCCTCGAAGTAGGAGGTGCCGGGGTTGCAGTCTGTGGCCACGGCCACGGTGCAGCCGGCGTCCCAGAGCATCCGTGCCGGCGCCTGGGAACCGCGCAACATGTAAGAGGCGCCGGGAACGAGGACTGCTGCCACTCCCGCCTCGGCGAGGGCCCGGGCGTCTTCGGGGGTGATGCAGTCGAGATGGTCGGCGGACACTGCTCCGATCTCCGCTGCCAGTGCGGCGCCGCCGCTGTGGCTCAGTTGCTCAGCGTGGACCCTGGGGCGCATCCCGTGCCCTTTGGCCGCGGTGAAGATTCGCCTCGCCTCCTCGACGGAGAACACGCCCTCTTCGACGAAGACGTCGCAGTAGTCGGCCAGGCCCTGCACGGCCGGGATCATCTCATCGATCAAGTGATCGACATAGCGGTCCCGGTCCATCTCCGGTGGGACGCTGTGGGCGCCGAGGAACGAAGTCCGGACGACGATTCCGAGTTCATCGCCGACTTGGCGGGCCGCCCGGAGGATTCGTACCTCGGTCTCGGTTTCCAGGCCGTAGCCCGACTTGATCTCCACCGCGGTGGTTCCCCCGGCGATCATCCGACGCACGCGCTCGGTCGCCAGGTCGAGGAGCTCCTGCTCCCCGGCGGCACGCGTGGCGGCCACCGTGGACAGGATGCCTCCTCCGGCCGCGGCGATGTCGCGGTAGCTCTCGCCGTCCATCTTGCGCCGGAACTCGTCCGAGCGGTCGCCGGCGAAGATGAGGTGGGTGTGTGCGTCGACGAATCCGGGGATGACGGCCCGTCCGTCGCAGTCGATGATCCGGGCGGCGCCGGCAGGAGGAGCCGCCGACGCCGGACCGGCGTAGGCGACCCGGCCCCCTTCGATGCTCACCACGGCGTCGGTGAACGGGCCGCCATCGGTGGTGGTGAGGTGGCTGATCCCGGTGAGGAAGAGGTCGGTCATGATTCTTTGAGAACACCGGATTCGATGAGCCCGGCGATGGCTTCGATCTCGTCGGTCAGAGGCCGGTCTTCGGTGAGGGATGGAACCAGGGTGCGGACCTTGGCCATCGCCCGGGCCGTGCCGGCACCAGGCTGTGTCGGTGCCCGATACTCGATCCCCTGAGTGGCGCAGAGGATCTCGATGGCGAGCACGCGCCGGACGTTGTCGACGATCGTCCCCAGCTTGCGCCCGGCGCCCCAGCCCATGGAGACATGGTCCTCCTGGCTACCCGAAGTGGGGATGGTGTCGACCGACGCTGGATGCGCGAGCACCTTGTTCTCGGCGACGAGGGCCGCCTGGACGTATTGGGCGATCATGTACCCCGAGTTGACGCCGGGGTTGGCGGCGAGGAAGGCGGGGAGGCCCCCGGAGCGGACGGGGTCGAGCAGGCGATCGGTGCGACGCTCCGAGATCGAGGCCAGCTCGGAGATCGCAATGGCCGCGAAGTCGAGGGCGAACGCCAGGGGCTGGCCATGGAAGTTGCCCGCCGAGACGACGTCACCGGTGTCGGGAAAGACGATGGGATTGTCGACCACCGACGAGAGCTCCCGGCGGAGGATCGCCTCCACATGGTCCAGGGTGTCAGAAACCGCCCCGTGCACCTGGGGTGCGCACCGGAGCGAGTAGGCGTCCTGGACGGCGTGGTCAAAGTCGTGGGCGTGGGACTCGCCGATGCCTGACCCGTCGATCAGAGCCGCGATGCGCCGGGCAGAGGCGGCCTGGCCAGGGTGGGGCCGCAACTCGTGGACCCTGGGATCGAATGGACGTGAGCTTCCCATCAGGGCTTCCACGGTCAGCGCGCAAGCGACATCGGCGGCTTCGACGAGGCGGCGAGAGCGATCGAGGGCGAGCACTCCCATTGCGGCCATGCCCTCGGTGCCGTTGAGCAGGCTGAGGCCCTCCTTGGTGAGCAGGCGGAGCGGTTCGAGCCCTGAGTCGGCGGTCCTTATCACCCGGCCGTCGGTCTTCACCCAACCTTCGCCGACGACGGGAAGGGCGAGGTGGGCGAACGGCGCCAGGTCCCCGGAAGCCCCCACCGAACCTTGCGAAGGCACGACGGGCAGGATGTCACGGTCGAGCATCTCGAGAAGCTTGTTCACCACAACCGGGCGGACGCCGGAGTGGCCCTGGGCCAGCGTGCGGGCTCGCAGGAGAAGCATCGCCCGCACCAGATCGTCGGGGAGCGGGTCGCCGACGCCGGTGGCATGGGAGCGGACGAGGTTGAGCTGGAGTGCCTCGGTCTCGGCCTTGCCGATGTGGGTGCCCGCCAGGGCTCCGAATCCGGTGGTGATCCCGTAGACGACCTGGTCGGATTCCACTGCCCGCTCCACGACTTCTCGGGCCGGGTCCATCCGCGCCTCCAGGTCGGGGGAGGCGACCGCCCGTACCCTTCGATGGGCAACGGCGACGACCTGTTCGGGCGTCAGCGGGCCTCCGTCCACCAACAGTGTGTCCACGGGGGTGACGGTACCTTGTCGTCCATGGCGACCACCCAGAAGATCCGGTACAGCGACTGCGATCCCCAGGGGATTGTCTTCAACGGCAACTACGCCCGCTACTGGGACGACGCCCTCACCGACTGGCTCGAGGAGTCGGGTTTCGCCGGCGAGGGTTTGGGAGTGGGCGTCGAGTTGGTCACCGCCCGCATCGAGATGGACTTCCGGGCCTCGGCCCGGCTTGGTGATGTCCTGGAGACCACACCTGTTGTCGAGCGGTTCGGCAACACCTCGATGACGGTGGCGGTGACGACGCGGCGGCAGGGCGACGAGCAGGTGATCGTCGAAGGCCGCGAAGTGATCGTTTTCGTAGATCCGGAGAGCTTTCGCCCCGTGTCAGTGCCGGAGCTTGTGCGGGAGCGGCTCTCATGAGGAATCCCTTCCGCTTTCGGAAGGTTGGAACAAACATGAACAAACTGCGTGATCTGCTCGACGAGCCAGGTACCTCCTTCGCCATCGTCGGCGCCACCGACACCCCGGGGAAGTACGGGGGGATCATCTACCGGGACTTGAAGCGGAAGGGTTACCCCGTGTTCGCGGTCAATCCCAGCGTCGAAACCGTCGATGGTGATCAGGCCTATCCCAGGCTGACCGAGCTCCCCGAGAAGCCAACGATGGCGGTGATGGTCGTGCCGGCACCGGTCGGGGTGAAGGTGATCGACGACGCGGCGGAAGCCGGGGTGAAGAACATCTGGGTGCAGCCCGGCGCCCTGTCCACCGAGCTCGGCGAGAAGCTCGACGAGGAGGGCTTCTCCTGGATCGGCGGCGGCCCCTGCGTCATGGTGGAAACCCGCAAGATCGCCTGACCCTTGGAGCTGTCGGCCTAGAACTCGCCTAGACATCCCGTGTTGCGGTTGACTGGCTTGTCCGCCGTGCAGCGGGGACCCTGGAAGTAAACGTCGCGGAATTCGTCATCGATAACGACCATCGATAGCGCTCCTCCTACTGGGATGACCACCTCTGTCAGCTTCTCGGTCGCGAAGTCGTATCTCCAGAGTCGGGTCTGACGCTCCCCGTAGGTCCAACTCGAAGCGAACAGTTGCGTCCCATCGGGGGACCACGCGAGGTAGGACGCCGTTCCCGCCAGTTCGAAGATCGTTTCCTCTCCAGCCTTGGGGTGGAGCAGCCAGAGGGCTTGACCCTCTGGCGATCCGACAATCGCGGCGACCTGGCCTTCCTGAGGTGATCCGGCCGGAGCGGGAACGACCGCCACGGTGCCTGCAACCAGGGACGTGTAGCCCGCGGGAAGCTGCAACCGACCCGTCTCGAGGGTTTCCAGACTGGTGACGAACAGCTCGCGGCATGGGTCGAAACACCAGCCGAGCTCGTCGAACGTCACGTACAGGACCCACCCACCCTCTGAGTCACCCACTTCACGCCTCTCCCCGGTAGCCGCATCCCACAAGGCCAGCCCCTGCGCTGTGCGGAGGACCAGCCCTCCGGGGATGCCCAACTGAGGGGTGTCGACCGTGGTCGGCTCCGTCAGTTGCTCCCCGTCCAAGCCCACCTGCCAGGCCCTGGCTTCAGGTCCCCAGGGGTCATCGACGAGCCAGACCCGGTCATCCTCGGGCCCCGGTAGGAATATCAGTCCTGACCCGAGCGACTCACCGTTGAGACTGGCGACATCCACCGCGAACGGCTCTCCCCAACCGACCACGAGGTGGTCCCCTACGCGGATCATCGAGAAGGGCTCATCGCCGGGGCGTTGTCCGGGAACTGTGTTGTGTCCGGCGAGGCGACGATCGGGATCCACCGCAGTCAGCCCGTGGTAGCCGTCGTCGAATAGGAGCACGACACCCGTCTCCTCACCGAAGATCGGTCCCGAAGCGGGGATCGATACCTGGAGAGTCGTAGTGGTCCTGGGAGGGCTGGTCGACTGCGTCGGTGGACTTGCGGGTGGAGTGGCCGGGGTCACGGGCGGCAGTGGCTGCGAGCCCGCTTGCGTCGGTTCCGGGGGGATCGGGGGATTGGTCATCCAGACCATGACCGCGGTCACCGCGGCCATTCCGACGAGTGCAACGGACACCTTTTGCCAGGCGGGTCTTGTTCGGGTAGGCGCCGCGGGGATGGGGCGCCGCGCAAGCTCGGATCGCAGGTCTGCGACCGCGTGTTGGAACCGGAGATCGAGGTTGTCCATCAGTCTGCGAGCTCCTTTCGGAGTTGCTGCCGGGCGCGGTCCAAGTGGGTCTTGACCGACTCCTCGGAGATCCCGAGAGTGGTGGCGACCTCGGCGCGTCCGTATCCCGCGACGTAGAACAACGCAGCGGCTTGGGCTTGGCGTCGAGGAAGTCGCCGCAATGAGTCCCAGACCTCTGCGCTCGCCGTAAGCGCACCGGAGAGCTGCTCTGATCTCAGCCGCTCCGTTGCGCGCCTTTCAGCCTGGGCCTTTCGGGCTCGAGAGATCACGGAGTTCGCGACCACCTTTCGGACCCATGCCCCTGGCATATCCAGGGCGGAGACCCGACGCCAGCGGCGCAGGGCTGCCTCAAAAGCGTCCATCGTCAACTCCTCGGCGGTCGACCAATTGCCACACAGGACATACGCAAGCCCGAGGACAGGGCGGTACTCGCCGCGGAAGAACTGATCGAACTCCAGCGCGCTTTCCTGCGGAGGGGTACTCGATGCATCCTGATCCGACTCATGGCCCGTCATCCTTTGACAGGTAACACGAATCAGCCCAACGATTCGGGGGACAAGCTGCCCTCATCAGGATGTTTCCCCCACTTGTGGGTGAGTACCCGAGCGAAGAGAGGGGGAGGGGGTGAGTTCCCTCCAGCGAAGAGCTTTCGACTTGAGAACCGCCCCCTACCCGCAAACGGGTCCCTTCCCCCATCTGACGATGGGGGACAAATCCGGGCGGCTCGCCAGGGCCGCCAAATCCTGAAGAGCTAGATCCGGCCGCGGAAGAGCTCTCGGGCGATGATGTTGCGCTGGATCTCCGAAGTGCCCTCGTAGATCCGTAGTGCCCTGACCTCGTTGTAGAGGTGGGCCAGACGGGAGTCCTTCTCCAAGCCGCGCGCCCCCAGCACCTGAATTGCGGTGTCCACGGCCTTTTGCGCCATCTCGGTGGCGAACAACTTGGCCATGGCTGACCTGCCGGTGAGCGCATCCTTCTCGCCGGAGTCGTACGTCGCCGCGGCCGACTCCACCAGGTGGACGGCCGCCTCGATACCCGTTCTGGCGTCGGCCAGCTGATGGGAGACCCCCTGGAACTCACTGATCGGCGACCCGAACGCCTCGCGCTCGAGGGAGTGCTCCACGGCGACTCGCAACGCGGCCTCGGCCATCCCCACCGCCGCCGCCCCTACGCTGGGGCGGAACAGGTCGAGCGTGGCCATCGCCACCCGAAAGCCGGCGTCCACTTCGCCGAGCAACTGGTCGGAGCTCACGAACACGCCGTCGAAGGCCCAGCTGCCGATCGGGTGCGGTGACAGGAGCGGGATCGGCTCACCGGGGACTCCCTCCATGGGCACGACGAATGCCGACACTCCCCGAGAGCCCTGATCCGAGGTCCGGGCAAACACAGTCGCCACATCGGCCTCAGGAGCGTTGGACACGAACATCTTCTTGCCGGTGATTCTCCAGCCCTCTCCGTCCCGCTCCGCGCGAGTGGAGATGGCCGCGGCGTCAGAGCCGGCGTCGGGCTCCGTGAGGGCAAAGGCAGCCACCGCATCGCCCGAGCGGATCTCGGGCATCCAGCGGTCCCTGGCCTCGTCTGACCCGAAGAGCTGGATCGGCACCGCTCCCAGCCCCTGGACGGCGAACGCGGTCTCGGCCTCCGGGGACGACCGTGCCAGGCCGCGGCGGATGGTGCACAACTCTCCGGCGGTGACACCGTCATCGGAGAAGACCCGGTCGAACAGCCCCGCAGCAGCCAGCGCTTTCACCAGTGGCCGGTTGACCTGCCCGGGTTCGCCGCCGCTGGCGATCTCGGCGAGGTCGGTGCCGATCTTTTCTGCGGTTTCGACGGCATCAGACATGGCCGCCAACTTACTGTTTGGGCGACGCGCGGCGGGCTCCCGTGTGTATAAAGCGCCGACTCAGAAAGGGATTGAATGGCAGACGGCGTACGGCTCCTCTTCCGGGGAGCTCTGGTGATCTTCATCCTCACCATCGTGATCGGCATCCTCAACGGACTCGACGTGTGGGAGGTCCCGCACGACATCGTCCTCACCCACGTCCACTCCGGCACTCTGGGCTGGATCACTCTCGGTGTCTTCGGGGCCGCCGGCGCCATGCTGGCCCGGCGGGGAGAGAGCATCCGCACGATGGCTCTGTTCGGGGTGGTCTCGATGGCGGCCTACATCCTGGCATTCGGCTCCGTCGAGTTCACCACCGGGACTTCCATCCAGCGGCCGATCGGCGGGACCCTGGCGCTGATCTCGATCACTTGGTTCTTCGTCTGGGCGATCCGGGCCAAGAAGGGCGAGTCATACACCGTGGCTGACTTCGGGATCGTCCTCGCACTCGGCTTCCTCCTCTTCGGTGCGGTCCTCGGCGTGCTGCTCGGCCTCCAGCTCGGCGGCGTCGAGATCGTCCCGCCGGAGCGGTCCGAGGCGCTCTATAGCTCGCATCCCAGTGCGATGGTCATCGGCTACGTCATCCTGGCGGCCGTGGCCTTGATCGAGTGGTTGATCCAGGACCGTGCTCCGAGGCTGTCGGAGTCGCGGTCGGGAATGATCCAGATGCTGCTGCTGGTGCTGGCCGGCGTGCTGACGGTGATCGGCTTCCTTGCTGAAGTCGAGCCCCTGATCCAGATCGCGGTTCCGCTGCAAGTGGTGGCCACGGTGATGCTGCTGGTGCGTCATCGCAGCCGACTTGGTCCCGCCAGTTGGGGTCCGGGTCTGGGGCCCAAGCTGGTTCGCACAGCAGTGGTCGGCCTGGTGGCCGTGGTCGTCCTCGTCGCCGCCCTGGTAGTCCAGCTGAGTGGCGGCGCCGACATCGCCGAGCTGAGCCCCGTCCTCCTCGCGATGGACCACACCAACTTCATCCTGGTGATGACGTCACTGATTTTTGCGGTCCTCCTCCTCGACTCCGACGTGAAGGAGCGACTCATCGCCATCGCCTACGGGCTGGTGGTCATCGGGGCGGTCGGCTTCGTGGCCGGGTTGCTCCTCGAGTCGGCGATGCTGAAGCGCGTCTTCACCCCGATCCTGGGCCTGGGACTGTTGCACGGAATCTTCTCCTTCCTCATGGCCCGACAGCGAGAGGCGGTACCGTCGGGCGGGCAATGAGCCCGTATCGAGCGTCGGCCGGCTTCGTCGGCAACTGGGAGAACTTCAGGTTCGAGGTCGACGATGGCGTGGCCACGCTCACTTTCAACCGGCCCGAGCGACTCAACGCGCTGACGTTCGAGGTCTACGCCGACCTGCGTGACCTGCTCGCTGAGATCGAGCACCGGAACGACGTCCGAGTGCTCGTGATAACCGGCGAAGGTCGGGGCTTTTGCTCCGGCGGCGACGTCGAAGAGATCATCGGGGCGCTGCAAGGAGCCGGATCCGCGGAGCTTCTCGACTTCACCCGGATGACCGGAGCGGTGGTGGAACGCATGCGCCGCCTGCCGACCCCGATCATTGCCGCGGTCAACGGCACCGCCGCCGGGGCCGGAGCCGTCATCGCCCTGGCGGCCGACCTCCGCCTGTTGGCCGAATCGGCGAAGTTCCACTTCCTGTTCACCAAGGTTGGCCTCGCCGGTGCCGACATGGGCTCTGCCTACCTCCTGCCCCGTGTGATCGGCTTGGGGCGGGCCACCGAGCTGCTGCTGCTCGGCGACGCGGTCGACCCGGCGCGTGCGCTGGAGATGGGGTTGGCCACCCGCGTCGTGCCCGACGAGGAGCTCGCCGGAGCCACAGGCGAACTGGCCCGACGCCTGGCCGACGGTCCCGCCGCGGCGTACGCCGCGACCAAGGTGCTGATCGGGCGTGAGCTAGACATGGACCTGGCGTCCGCCATCGAACTGGAGGCCTTCACCCAGGCCCACCTCATGGCAGGGGAGGACCACGCCGAGTTCTACCGGGCGTTCACCGAGAAGCGGGCGCCGGATTGGACGGGTCGGTGACCCGACACCACATGTTCAACCCGGAGGGCCTCCCTGAGGCAAAGGGGTTCTCCTACGGCGCCGTGGCCGCGGAGGGCCGGACGCTGTTTATCTCGGGCATCACCGCCGAGCGGGCCGACGGAACCTTTCCGGAAGGGGTCGCCGCGCAGTTCGGCGATGCCTGCGCCCGGGTGGCCCGGGTCATCACCGAGGCAGGGGGACAACCAACCGATTTGGTATCGATGACGATCTACACCACCGACGTCGGCGGGTACAAGGCCGACCTCGGTGCGGTCGGCGCCGCCTACCGCGAGGTCTTCAGCCGTCACTTCCCCCCCATCGCTCTCGTCGGGGTGGCGGAACTGTTCGAGAGCGAGGCGCTCGTGGAGGTGGTCTGTGTCGCCGTCGTGCCCCACGGTTAGTCGGGGTAGGCGGCTTTCGCGGCCTCAATGATGGGCCAGGTCTCCTCGATGGCACGCCAGCCGAGGGTTGCCGTTTTGGTCCCTTCC
>CAZGWX010000208.1:0-8239 GCA_964529515.1 uncultured Acidimicrobiaceae bacterium | reverse complement strand
GATCAGCGCCAACGGCGGGCTGATCGACACGGGATGGTCCCACCTCCGCCTTGGCGCGCTCGCCCGTGACCAGGGCGACTTCCCGGGTGTGATGGACAATTACACGGCCGGCAAGGAGATGCTCCAGCGCGCCGGTGACGGCCTGGGCGCTGCCCACGCCGATGCAGGCCTTGGAGCCGTCGCTTGGCTCCAAGGTGAGCACGACCGGGCCCTCGGGCTCTTCCGGGGAGTCCTCGAGGGGTTCGGGCTCAACGAGGAGGCCACGAGCAACCTCTTCGAGCTGAAGACCATGATCCAGGGCAACCCGCCGACCCGGGTGCTCATGGACGTGGTGGAGCACAACCGGCAGCGCGCGGCTCAGGTCGAAGGACAGGTTGGCGCCAGAGCCGCGCTCGCGGAATACCTCTACCACATGGGCAAGACCGCCCAGCGGGCGGGGGAGCCGTACCGGGCCTGGCACCCGCTCGTGGAGAGCCTTCGTCTGTGCCTGGAGGCGGTGGACGGAAGGGGCGCGGCGATCGCCGCGGCGGCCCTGGCCGGGCTGATCCGCACCGAGGGCGACCTCGTCACTGCGGGTCATCTCTACGCCCTCGCGGAGAAGACAGCACACCGGGACCGTCTGACCGACTGGCCCCCACCCGACGAAGAGGGCTACGCCGACCAGTTCGCGTCGACCAAGGAGGCGCTGGGCAGTCGTTGGGCCGAAATCGATGCCAACCCCGGTTCTTGGGAGCAGGCGCTGGCCATGGCCGAGGGGGCTGCCTCGGCGGCAGCATGACCGGGCGTCTCGATCTCGAGCTGGTGCGGCGATCGCTCGCCAGGAGCCGGAGCGAAGCCCGGAATCTCATCAAGGCCGGCTCGGTGAGAGTGCGGGGAGAACTGGAAGTCAGGCCGGCTGCAAGCGTCGGCCCGGAGACAGCCATCGAGGTTGACTCGACGGCGACGCGTTGGGTCTCCCGCGGCGGTGCCAAGCTCTCCGCCGCGCTGGACAATTTCGGCATCGCGGTCAAGGGTCGGCGATGTGTCGATGTCGGAGCGTCGACCGGAGGCTTCACCGAGGTCCTCCTCAGCCGGGGTGCGGACCGGGTGGTGGCTCTCGACGTTGGACACGGCCAGCTCGCCCCCGCGCTGGCCGCGGACAGCAGGGTGACTTCGATTGAAAGGACCAACGTCCGCAACGCGACACCTGACGAACTGGGGGGTTGCTTCGGCCTGCTGGTCGCCGACCTCTCCTTCATCTCCATCCGCACGGTGGCTGGCCCGCTGGCGACACTCCTCTGTGACGGTGCCGACGCGATCGTTCTGGTCAAGCCCCAGTTCGAGGTCGGCCGGCAGAGCCTGGGAAGCGGGGGAGTGGTTCGTGACCCCGAAACGCGGACCGCCGCCGTCCGCGACGCCATGGCCGCCCTGGCGGACGTGGGGCTCGGAGCCCAGGGGATCATCCGATCGCCGGTGACGGGAGGCGACGGCAACGTCGAGTACCTTGTGTGGGCCGTGAAACGAGCCCCTGCCCGACCCGTCGAGGTGCCCAGTTGAGGTTCCACATCCACGCCCGGCCCGGCCATGACCCGTCCGAGGAGTTCGCCGGGACCCTGAGCGAGATCGTCATCAATGCGGGGGGCAAGGTGGTTGACATCGCCGACGGGCCCGACATGGTGGTGTCAGTGGGTGGAGACGGAACGATGCTCGCTGCGGCGCACCTCGCGCTGGACGCCGACGTCCCCGTGGTGGGCTTCAACCTCGGGACGATGGGATTCCTGGCGCAGGCCGAGACCGACAGCGCCGAGTCAGTGGTGGACCGGCTGATGACGGGCGAATACACCGTCTCCGAGCGCATGACCGTCATCGCCGAGTGCAACGGGGTCAGCCGGATCGGCATGAACGACGTGGTGGTCGAGAAGGTGGACACGACCCGCCTGGTCGTCCTCGACGTGACGGTGGACGGCGACCCGTTCGTCACCTACCGGGCGGACGGCCTCATCCTCGCCACGCCGACCGGCTCGACCGCATACTCCTTCTCGGCCGGTGGGCCACTCGTCGATCCCCGCATCCGGGCGCTCGTCATAACCCCCGTCGCCGCCCACTCGCTCTTCGACCGAGCCCTGGTGCTTCCCGAAGGAACCGTGATCGGAATCACCGTCATCTCGGACCGATCCGTGCGGGCAAATGTCGACAAGGACGCGCTGGGCGTCATGGCGGAGGGCGATCACCTAACAGTCACCACGGGCGAGCGGCCGCTCCGCTTCGTGACACTGCGATCCGACGAGTTCACCGGGGTGCTGCGGGACAAGTTCAGGCTCCGCTGATGCTCCACCACCTGCGGGTCGTCAACCTCGGCGTGATCTCGGACACGTCTCTCGACCTCGAGCCTGGTTTCAACGTGATCACAGGTGAAACCGGGACGGGAAAGACCCTCCTCCTGGGCGGCCTTCGCCTCCTCCTCGGCGAGAAGGCCGACTCCGGAATGGTCGGCGACCAGGCGGCAGAGGCCCGTGCCGAAGGTCTTTTCGACTCCGAATCCCAGGAAGTGGCGGTGGCCCGGTCGGTCCCGGCTTCGGGGAAGAGCCGCTCGTACGCCGACGGTGTCCTCGTGTCCGCGGGAGCGCTCGCGGAGCGCCTCGGGCCACTCGTGGAAGTAATCGGCCAGCACGACCAGCTGGCCCTGCGCCGGCCGGCTGTCGTCCTCGGCTTGGTCGACGCTTCGGCGCCGGACCTGGTCCGGGACGCCCTCGACTCATACCGTCAGGCCTGGGAGACGCTGACTGCGGTGCGCCGCGACGCCGAGACCCTCGGCGGCGATGCGATGAGTCTGCGCCGCGAGCTGGACCTGGTGGCGTTCCAGGCATCCGAGATCTCCACGCTGGCACCGGATGCGGACGAAGACACCGACCTGGAGGCGGAGGCCTCGCGTCTGAGGAACTCCGAAGAGATCACGCTCAACCTCTCCGACTCCGCCCGCGCCCTCGAAGAGATCATCGACGGAGTCGGCGAAGTGGTGGCGAGACTCCGGAAGGTGGCCGATCTCGACCGGGGGCTGCAGGCGCTGGCCACTGACGCCGAGCTGGTGGCCGAGCAGCTGACGGAGATCAGCAGGGGAGTCGTCGGGGCCGCCGAAGGAGCCGAGCACGACCCGGCCCGAATCGCCGAGGTCGAGCAGCGCCTCAACGCTCTGGGCGACCTCAAGCGCAAGTACGGCCGGACGCTGGCCGAAGTCAATGAGTTCGGCCGCCGGGCTTCCGAGCGCGCCACCGAGATCGAACGGCTTCTGGGTCTGGCCGACCAGGTAGACGAGCGTCTACGGGCCGCGGAGTCAGCCCTCGTAGAGGCGGCTTCGAACCTGACGGAGGCACGGTCGGAGGCCGCGATGCGTCTGGCGGCAACAGCCCTCGCCCACCTCGCCGACCTGGGCATGGGCGAGCCCCGAATCGAGATCCGGCTGTCCCCTGTGGCCCCAGGGCCGAGTGGCGAGGACCGTGCGGAGATCTGGTTCTCGTCAGATCCCCGGCTCGACATGGCGCCGATCGGATCTTCTGCGTCGGGTGGCGAACTTTCGCGTCTCGTCCTCGCGGTCCGTCTCGCGGCCCGCACCGGCTCGGGGGAGACCTTGGTCTTCGACGAGGTCGACACCGGCGTGGGTGGCAGCACCGCCCTGATGCTGGGTCGGAAGCTGGCCCAACTCGCGGGCGGAGGCCAGGTCGTATGTGTCACCCATCTCCCACAGGTGGCCGCTTTCGCCGACGCTCACTTCGTGGTGACGAGGGAGGGAGCCAACTCGTCGGCGGAGAGGGTCGACGGCGAGGATCGGGTCCGTGAACTGACCCGGATGCTTGCCGGCCTGCCCGACAGTGAAGCCGGCCAGCAGGCCGCAGCCGAGCTGCTGGAGATGGCGCGCACCTGATGGGATTTCTCCCCCACTCGTGGGGGAGTACCGCCGAAGGCGGGAAGGGGGTGAGTTCCGTCCCGCGAAGAGCTTGGCGAAGGTAACCGACCCCCTACCTCCGGTCTCCTCCGTCGCCCGGCGGTACCTTCCCCCAAGTGAAGCTTGGGGGACTAATCCTCCTCTGCTACTGTGACATCCCGTCATGAACGGGCCACTCGAGACCACCGAAGCGCTCTCCGAGAACCGTTCCAGCACCCCCAAGTACGTGTTCGTCACCGGTGGTGTCGTCTCCAGTCTCGGCAAGGGAATAGCTGCTGCGTCGTTGGGCCGCCTGCTCAAGGCCAGGGGCCTCAAGGTGGTCAACCAGAAGCTCGACCCCTACATCAACGTCGATCCGGGGACGATGAACCCCTTCCAGCACGGTGAGGTCTTCGTCACCGACGACGGCGGCGAGACCGACCTCGACCTGGGGCACTACGAGCGCTTCACCGGAGAGAACCTGAAGCGCACTTCGAACGTCACCGCGGGCTCGGTGTACCTGTCCGTGATCCAGAAGGAGCGCCGCGGCGACTACCTCGGCGACACGGTCCAGGTGATCCCGCACATCACCAACGAGATCAAAGAGCGCATCCGCCGTGTCGGCAGCCAGGACGTCGACGTGGTCATCACCGAAGTGGGCGGCACGGTGGGCGACATCGAGTCGCTGCCATTCCTCGAGGCCATCCGCCAGTTCGGCAACGAGATGGGTCGGGCGAACACCCTCTTCATCCACGTCACGCTGGTGCCTTACCTCGGCGCATCGGAGGAGTTGAAGACCAAGCCCACCCAGCACTCGGTGGCCGAGCTGCGGAGCAAGGGCATCCACCCGGACGTGATCGTCGTGCGCTCCGACCGTGACATCGACGAGGGAGTGCGCCGCAAGATCAGCCTCTTCTGCGACGTCGAGCCCAAAGCCGTGATCGCATGCCCGGATGCACGTGACATCTACGAGGTGCCCCTCACCCTCCACGACGGGGGGTTGGACGAGGTGGTGTGCAACCGCCTCGGCCTGGTCACCGGACCACCCAACCTCGACAACTGGCGCCTCATGGTGGAGCGCGCCGCACTGGCGTCCGAAACGGTGACCATCGGCATCATCGGCAAGTACGTCGACCTCCCCGACGCCTACCTCTCGGTGGCGGAGGCCCTTCGCCACGCCTCGGCGGGGGCCGGCGCCAAGCTCGACCTGCGCTGGATCACCTCGGACGATTTGACCGGTCTCCTCGCTGACACCTACCTCGATGGCCTCGACGGCATCGTCATCCCCGGTGGCTTTGGCTATCGGGGCGTCGAGGGCAAGATCGCCGCCATTCGGTACGCACGCGAGAACAGCGTCCCTCTCCTCGGCCTGTGTCTTGGCCTGCAGTGCGCGGTGATCGAGTTCGCCCGGAGCGTGCTCGGCTACCAGGAGGCCAACAGCACCGAGTTCGACCCGAGCAGCCCACATCCGGTGATCGACCTCATGGCCAGCCAGGAGGGGGTCGAGGACATGGGTGGAACCATGCGGCTCGGCCTCTACGCCGCCAAGCTCGCCGAAGGGTCCAAGGTCCGGGCCCTGTATGGGGAGGAGCTGGTCTACGAGCGCCACCGTCACCGTTGGGAGGTCAACAACCGCTACCGGAAGGAGCTGGAAACCAACGGAATGAGGCTCTCCGGACTTTCACCGGACCACAACCTGGTGGAGTACATCGAACTGGTCGATCACCCCTACTTCGTGGCGACACAAGCCCATCCCGAGTTCCGGTCGCGGCCGGACACACCGCATCCACTCTTCGCCGGACTCGTGGAGGCTGCCATCCGACGCCGCCGGCAGTTCGAGCCCGAAGTGGTCATCGACGACATCGAGGTCGAAGCCACCTGACCACGGCGCAGCCGCCCCCACCGGCGGTCTAGCCTCTCGAGAATGGAGGTTCCGAATTGATCATTGGCGTTCCGCGCGAAGTCAAGACCGCTGAGCACCGGGTCGCGATCACGCCCATCGGTGTCCGCGAGCTCACCGAGCGAGGCAGCGAGGTCCTGATCGAGAAGGGTGCCGGCGAGGGTTCGACCATCCATGACGACGAGTACGTCGAGCAGGGTGCGACCATTGTCCCCGACCCGGCGGAAGTCTTCGGCGTCGCCGACATGATCCTCAAGGTGAAAGAGCCTCAGGCCGCCGAGGTCGCCATGCTGCGTGAGGGCCAGGTCCTGTTCACCTATCTCCATCTCGCCGCTTATCCCGACATGGCCGAAGGGCTGCTCCGCCGCGGCATCATCGCCATCGCCTACGAGACAGTGCAGTTGCCCGACCGATCACTCCCGCTCCTCGCGCCGATGTCGGAGATCGCGGGCCGGATGGCGACTCAGGCCGGAGCCCATTACCTGGAGCGCGCCCACGGCGGACGGGGTGTCCTTCTCGGGGGAGCTCCCGGCGTGCGACCCGCTCGGGTCGTCGTGATCGGGGGCGGCATGGCCGGAACCAACGCCGCCGCCATCGCCACGGGGATGCAGGCCGAGGTGGTCGTGCTCGACACCGACATCGCACGCCTGCGTTCCATCGACTCGCTCTACCAAGGCCGGGTCGGGACCTTGCACTCCAACCGTCTCAACATTGAAGACCAGGTGATTGGGGCCGATCTCGTCATCGGCACCGTGCTCATTCCCGGCGCGTCCGCACCCAAGCTCGTCACTGAGGACATGATCCGGGCGATGAAGCGGGGGACGGTGGTGGTCGACGTGGCGATCGATCAAGGCGGCTGCTTCGAGACCTCGCGGGAGACCACGCACACGGACCCGGTGTATTCGCTGCACGATGTCATCCACTACGCGGTGGGCAACATCCCCGGCGCCGTGCCCAACACCTCCACTTACGCATTGACCAACGCCACCCTGCGCTACGCCGTGGCACTTGCCGACAAGGGCGTGTCCGGAGCCATCGCGGCCCACCCGGAGCTTGCCGGCGGTGTCAACGTGGTCCGGGACGCGGTCTGTCACCCCGCTGTGGCGGCCAGCCTCGGCAGGCCACATGCGGCTCCCCTGGAGGCCCTGGCCGGGGCGTGAGCGGCTCACGGTTGCCTCTCCGCGACGCGGTGGAGGAGTACCTGGCGTCGCTTCGGGTGGAGGCAGGCCTCGCCACCAACACCATCGCCGCCTACCGGCGCGACCTGGCCCAATACCTCGCCTTCCTCGACGGCAAGGAGCCCGGGCCCGCGGACGTGGAGGCATTCTCCGCGGACGTTGCACGACGCGGTCTTGCACCCTCGACACAGAAGCGGAAGTTGTCCGCGGTCAAGGGGCTGCACCGCTTCCTCGTTGGCGAAGGAATACGGTTCGACGATCCCACCGTGCTGGCGTCGGCGCCCAGGCGTCCCGACCCTTTCCCGAAGGCCTTGGACGTATCCGAAGCGATCGCCCTGGTGGAAGCGCCGGACACTTCGACGGTGGCGGGGAGACGGGACGCCGCCCTCCTCGAGTTCCTCTACGCCACGGGGTCGAGAGTGTCGGAGGCAGTGGCCGCCGACCTGGGCGATCTCGACTTCGAAGAGGGCCTCGCGCTGGTCACCGGGAAGGGCTCGAAGCAACGGCTGGTCCCGCTGGGGTCGAAGGCGGTGGCCGCACTCACCGCATGGCTGCCTGACCGGCTCGCCCTGGCGAAGCGCTCGGTGAAGGGCGACCCGGTCTTCCTCAACATGCGAGGGGGGCGGCTGACCCGCCAGGGCGCCTTCGATCTGGTCCGTCGCAACGCCGTGCGGGCAGGAATCGACCCCACCAGGGTGTCACCGCACGTGCTCCGACACTCCGCAGCGACGCACATGGTGGAGGCCGGAGCGGACCTCCGCACCGTTCAAGAAATGCTCGGTCACGCTACGATCAGTACAACCCAGGTCTACACGAGGGTCAGCAAGACCCACGTCATGGAGATCTACGCCCAGTCCCATCCGAGGAGCCGTTGATGCCGTTCGACACCACCGAAGCCGAGAAGCTGCTCCGCTCCGAACGCGAGCGCCTCGTCCGCCAGCTGGCGGAGCTCGGTGCTGGGGAAACGGGCCACCTGAACGCCGACATCGACTTCGGTGGCAGCTTCGCCGACGCCGCCGCAGTGACCGCCGAGCGCACCGAAGTGCTCGGTCTGGTCGACAGCCTCAAGGGACAAGTGGACGACATCGACCGTGCCCTGGAGCAGATCGAGGCCGGCAACTACGGAGTCTGCATCAATTGTGGCAAGCAGATCCCGGCCGACCGGCTGGCGATCATCCCGGCGTCGATCCTCTGTGTCGACTGCAAGACCAAGGCCGCCGCGGTCTGACACTCCGCCGGCCATTCCATCTCGTCAAACGCTTC
>CAZGWX010000207.1:0-3531 GCA_964529515.1 uncultured Acidimicrobiaceae bacterium | reverse complement strand
TGCGCAACCGAGCATTTCTCGAGCCAGGACCAGTTGCTCACGCTCGCTCTGGCCGCGCCCGGCCCGGAGTTCACCGACTTCGAGGTGACCCGCGATCACTGGAAGCTCGCCCGGGAGACCGGGGCCCGGATCACGACCCATGTCGGCGTCGGCACATACGGCCAGGAGAGGAAGGTGCAGCGCTTCGGAGAAGCGGGTCTCCTGGGTCCTGATACGACCTACATCCACTGCACGACGCTCAACGACACCGAGATCCAGATGATCGTCGACACCGGAGGGACTGTCTCTCTGGCATCGCCGGTGGAAATGATGATGGGCCACGGGATGCCGCCGATCCAGAAGTTCCTCGACCGGGGCCTTTGGCCAAGCCTGAGCGTCGATGTGGAGACCAACGTGCCGTCGGACATGTTCAACCAGATGCGCAACGTTCTCGCACTGCAGCGCTCACTGGCGGTCGAGTCGGGCCGAACCGCGGTTTCCGCCCGGGAAGTCCTCGAATACGCCACGATCGAAGGAGCGCGGGCGAACGGGCTCGACCACAAGACCGGGACGCTGACGCCCGGGAAGGCTGCCGACCTGATCATGCTCCGGACCGACCGGCTGAACGTCACGCCTCTCAACGATCCGCCGACGGCCGTTGTGGTCGGCATGGACACCTCAAACGTCGACACTGTGATCGTTGCCGGCCGGGTGATGAAGCGGTCAGGCAAGCTGCTGCACGTCGACTGGCGGACAGTCCAGGGAGCGGCGCTGGAGGCCCGGGACCATGTCATCGAGCGCTCCGGCTACAAACTGCCGAAGATCTGAGAGATCGCGAAACTTAATCGGCGCTGTGGTTTGCTTGCCCGAGCGGCATGCTTTACCTTCTTACTTACCGGATCGGGGGCAACCCCGAATCGGGACGGACGCCACCGAGAGGAGGCTCCGGAGTCCAAATGGTGGACCTGCCTTCGGGCAGGAGCACGATTCGGATCGATGACCCCGAGAGGGTGATGGCTTCGGTTTTCACTCCCTCGGGGTCCTTCGCGTCCTGAGGTGCCCTACTGAGACACCGGCACCTGGATCTCCGTCACGTACTGGTCGGGTTGATCGGACAGATAGGCAGCCGGGAGTTCGAGCTGAGGGTCGGCCCCGAACTGGAGATAGAGGATCCGGGTTGGGTCTGACTCGCTCAGTCCGGTCGATTCGATCCAAGCTGTGATGGCGGACTGTGTCGCCCCCAGCTCCTCGTAAGCGCCCCGATGAAGGGCCGTGGCCATGCGCTGGCGGGGAAGTCTTGACGAGGTGACATCGCCAGCCTCCACCGCTCTGGTGACCGGCACAAAGATCTGAGATTCAGATCTGTCCGCAGGTAACAGCATGCCGGGTGGCAGCGGAGCTCGCGCCTTCTCCGCGAGTACCGCCTTCTCGAGCGAGTTGAACAGGTCCGGGACCGGCCGCCCATCAATCGGCACGGCGGCGACCAACTGTGGTGGCACCGATCTGAGGACGACGTCCGGCCCTCCTGCTTCGAGGTCGATCCGGATATCGAGAGTCCGCAGCATCGAGTCGATGCGGGCCCGCTCGGCAGCCAGTTCCTTCCGGCGCCCCTCCAGAACCGCGGTGGGATCTCCGCCAGTCCGGAGCAGGTGAGCCACGTCGGCGAGGGGCACACCGATATCCCGAAGTGCCACCAGCCGACGCAGCTCGGGGAGCTGGGCCGGGGAGTAGTACCGATACCCAGTCGCCGGGTCGATCCACGCCGGGTGGAAAATGCCACGGTCGTCATAGTTGCGCAGGGCCTTGGTAGTCACCCCACCGAGGAGGGCGAACTGGCCGATGCGCAACACCGCGCCACCCTAACGGGTTGACTTTCCCCTCTGGGGAAGGTTCATGATGGCGGCATGTCCAGCAAGAGAGTTCGAATCGCCGCACAGCTCCATCCCCAACATGGGGACTTCGAGACCATGCTCCGCGCTGCCGTCGAGGCCGATGAGATGGGCTACGACATCGTCTACACATGGGATCACTTCTACCCGTTGTACGGGCCTGGGACCGGTGCCCATTTCGAGTGTTTCACGACCCTGGCGGCCATGGCCCAGGCCACGAGTCGAGTCGAGATCGGTCCATTGGTCGCCTGCAATAGCTACCGCAATCCGCACCTGGTAGCCGATATGGCCCGGACCATCGACCACGTGTCGGGTGGGCGGTTCATTCTCGGACTCGGTTCGGGATGGTTTCGGCGTGACTACGACGAGTACGGTTACGAGTTCGGCACCCCCGCTTCCCGGCTCCGGCAGCTGGAGCGCAACCTACCCGAGATCGAGCGGCGACTTGCCGTCCTCAATCCGCCTCCGTTGCGGTCGATGCCGATCCTGATTGCAGGCCGCGGCGAGCAGATCACGCTTCGTCTCGTCGCCCGCCACGCCGACTCGTGGCATGCGGCGTTTCCCAGCGAGCCCGCGAGCCTCGAGCCCAAAGTCGATGCCCTGATTCGCTGGTGTGCGGTCGAGGGACGGGACCCGGCGGACATCGAGTGGGGCGTGGGAGTGGAGCCCAACGATCTCGACAGATTTCTCGACGAGGACGCCGAGGTCTATCTCGGCATGGGCTTCACGCAGTTCACACTCGGTTTCGGAGGGCCCGAGTGGCGTGTCTCCGGCGGTGAGCGGTGGCTCTCATGGAGGGATGGGGTGTAGAAGGGCGGGACCTGTTCGCGGTTCAGTTATCGATGCGACCGTCGGCCAGGTCGGCCCAGATGGCATTGGCACCGTCGGATATGAAGACGACGCTCGACGAACCCGAGCGGCCGGCTCGTCCCGGGAGCACGAGGTTGGGCATAGATGCCAGGTCGGTGTTCACGGTTGCTGCCGAGAATGTCAGAAGCTGTTCGGGTGACAGGTTGGTGGTCACCCACGGCTCGGCGCCCTGCATCATCGGTGGGATCGACGAGACCCCCTTCGCCTGTACCGCTCCAGCAGCAGCGATCAGGAGATACCCCTGCATCTGGGACCTCGTGAAGTCTCCCCCCGGGAGCGTCTTTCTCGCCCGGGACAGGGCGAGTGCGGCCGGCCCGTGGAGATATTGAAGCCCGGCGTCGAAGAACGCCCCCGATGCCGGGTCCGCGAGCGAGTAGGGGACTTCGAAGTCGGCCCCGCCCAGGACGTTTCCGAACATCTCCTGGAACCCGACGAATCCGGTGAGGACATACCCCTCTAGGGGGAGCCCTGTCATCTGGCGAAGCGTCTCCATCATCTTGTCCGGTCCCCCGAGTGAGAGAGCGGCATTGACCTTTCGATTCCCGATTCCAGGCACACTCACGAAGGAGTCGCGAGGGATCCCCACGACACCACCTCTTCCGTTGCCGTCGAGCCCGATGATGTGGATGCTGTCGCCCCGGGACCACGCCTGGTCCTCACCGGGCCGGGCATCGGATCCAATCACGGCCACCAATCGTGGAGATCCACCCCAGTAATGCACCGCGTGGGCCGGCAGCTTGCCCCCGACGATTCGCCATCCCGAGCCGTCGTCGACGGCCAGGAGCAGGTCGTC
>CAZGWX010000206.1:0-4918 GCA_964529515.1 uncultured Acidimicrobiaceae bacterium | reverse complement strand
GTCGGCGACCTGCTGGCGGACCGAGTCGGCGATCTGTTCGAAGATCGGCGTCGCTGAACTGGGGTCGATCCGGATCAGCATCACGACCTCCTTTGGGCATAAGCCTGGAGAAGGCCGGCCCCCGTGGCGGCGTCGTCGACGGTGACGACGAATCGACGCCCGTTGCGCCGGGTGACGCTGATGGCATCGCCGCTCTGCAAGATGACCCCGAACGCCCCGGGAATGGCCCGAATCCCGTAACCGCCGAACTCCGCCAGACCGGACACCTCCTGGGTCGCCACCGAGGCCACGTCCGCCGTGGGCACCTCGAACTTGGGCCACCCGAGCGCGGCCTTTACCAAGAGGCCCCGCTCGTCCACTGTGACGGTGGCCCGGCTGAGACCGAAGGCGATCACCCCGATGAGGACGGCCACGACGCTCAGCGCCACCGCGGCACCGTGCTCGCCGCTGAACCAGACCGCAGCGGCGCCAACGGCGCTGCCGACCGCCCCTAAGCCGAGGAGAATCATGATTGGAGCCGACATGCCCACCTGGGCCGTCCACACCGCCCGCTCGGACGGTCCGACCGAGAGCGGCGCCGCGTCCTGCGACTGGAGTTCGGTCTCCTGACGCGGCTGTATGACCCAGGCGAGGACACCCGCCAGAGCGCCGGCGCCCAGGCCGGCGAGCAGAACCGGCGCGATGGACCCCGTCTCGGCGGCGTCGGCCAAGCCCCGTTGGATGTACAGCGAGCCGGTGAGCAGCCACACCATGAACCCGGAGAAGAAGGCGGCGATCGCCACCATAAAGCGCAGGTTGGGTCCACGGACGCCCTTGCGGAGAGAGACGAGGACCGGAATGGTCATCAGGAGCGGCAGGACTACCCCGAGCAGGGCCGTCATCCACGGGACCATCGCCTGCGACCCGAAACCATCGACCACGCCGTTGGCGCCCCAATGTACGGCTACCGGATTGGGAAGTTGGTCCCACCAGGACAGCTGGAGGTAGACGCCGATAATCGTGACCAACAGCGGGAGCCCGATGCCCAGCCACCCGGCAGCAGCCGCGGTGCGTGTCTCGTCATTCATTGGCAGTATTCTAGTACAACTCATACAGTCGAACGCTGTTGATCCCTTACGAACTCCTCGCGATTCATTAGCGTGGCCACTCCAAGGACGCCATGACCAAGATCCTCGTCGCCGACGACTCCGAGACCATCACCACGCTGTTGACCACCGCGCTCGAATCCGACGGATACGAGGTCTCGGTCGCCACCGACGGAAACCAGGCGTACCAGCTCGGGCTGGAGTCGGAGCACGACCTCGCCATCCTGGACCAGCTCATGCCGGGGCTGTTGGGCGTCGAAGTCATCGAGAAGTGGCGCCAGGCAGGGATCACCACCCCCGCGATCATCCTCACCGGGGTCGACGACGAACGCACGGCGGTGGAGAGCCTCGACCGGGGCGCAGTCGACTACGTGCGCAAGCCGTTCCGGCTTCCCGAGCTGCTGGCACGCATCCGTCAGCGCATCTGACCTCAATAAGGGCCCATTCCGGGCCGATCATGTTGGTGCCGCATGTCCTTGCTCGACGCGATCCGAATCGCCACCCTCGCCGTGCTCGTCGCCAACACTCTGTGTGTGGCCGGCCTCATCGTGCTCAAGGCGGTCAACCGGTCTCGGCGACACAAGATGGAGTCGGCGAAGCGCAGCCACATGCGCCTGATAAGCCGGCACGTCAGCTTCGACCATTGCACCGACCCCATCCCCGCCGACGCCGCCTCCGACCCGGCGTTCATCGAGGCCCTGGTCGACGTCCGCAACGCACTCGCCGGCAACGAGCTAGAGCGACTGGAGCGGATCATGGATCGCCATGGCGTGGTCGATCGCCAGGTCGCCCATCTCCAGGCCGAGTTCCCCAGGACGCGACGGCTGAGGGCTGCAATGGCCCTCGCCGAGCTCGGTGGACACTCGACGGCGCCCGTACTGGTCGCACACCTCGACGACCGGGAGCCCGAGGTCAGGGTCCAGGCGGCGCGAGGGCTGGCACGGATGCGCTGGACGCCTGCCATCGACGAGATCGTCTCTCGCTTCGGGACCGAGACCCCCTGGGTCCGAACTCGGTTCGCCGACACGCTGGTTGGATTCGGGTCGGCCGCCACCGGCCCCCTCGTGGCCTATGTGAGGATCAACCACCGTCACGAGACCGTCGGGCCGGTTGCGGCAATTCGGAACCTGGCCGCCATCGGCGATGACCAGGCAGTCCGCCCGCTGATGGAACTGTTGGGCGACGTCGCCGACACGGAAGTCCGGATCGCGGCCATCGAAGCTCTCGGAGTGCTCGCCAACCCCACGTCCGCGCCTGTGCTGCGGACCGAGGCGCGCAACACCGACTGGCGAATCCGGGCCAAGGCGGCCACGGCACTCGGGGACCTCCGCGATACCGGGTCTCTCGACCTTCTCTCCAACTCCCTCACCGATCCGGCTTGGTGGATGCGTCGCAACTCGGCTGCCGCCCTCGCAGCCATCCCCGGCGGAACTGCCCGTCTCTACGAGGCGCTGTCGAGCGTCGACCGGTTCGCCGCCGACGCGGCGGCCGAGGCCCTGGTCGACATGGGCGAGCTGGCGGCGTCACGGCAACGCCAGACCGAAGGCCGGGCTGGGTCGAAGGAGAAGGCACTCATCGGTCACATGGAGGCTCGGGCATGACATGGGGCCGGCTCTTCGAAATGGTCGGCTACGGGGTCCTCATCTACTTCGTGGCGATGCAGGCCTACCTCCTCTTCACCAACCTGGTGTCGGCTCACTCCCTTCGCCGCGACCACCACCTCAACCGGTTCGGACGGGTCACCGAGATGCTGTCTTCCCGTACCACTCCCCCGGTCTCGATCGTGATCCCCGCCTTCAACGAGGAAGTCGGGATCGTCGACTCGGTGCGCTCGATGTCGCTGCTCAAATATCCGAGGTTCGAGATCGTCATCGCCAACGACGGGTCAACCGACTCCACCCTGCAGAAGCTGGTGGAGGCGTTCGGCCTGGAGAAGGTGAACATCCCCTACCGGCCCGACGTGCCCACCGCGGCGATCCGCGGCCTCTACCGCGGGCGCGGCGCGGTTGACATCACCGTCGTCGACAAGGAGAACGGCGGCCGGGCCGACGCCCTCAACGCAGGGCTCAACGCCGCCCGATTCCCGTACGTGCTGTGCACCGACGCCGACGTCATCTTCGAGGGCGACGCGCTGATGAGGGCGATGATGCGCGTGGTCGAGGACCGCGAACGCACAGTTGCCGTCGGAGGGAACATCCGACCGGTCAACGGCAGCCCGGTCGACCTGGGCCACATCGTGAGATCGAAGGTGCCCCGGAAGCTGATCCCCCGAATGCAGGTCCTGGAATACGTGCGCACCTTCCTCGCCGCCCGGCCGGCGTGGTCGGCGATGAATGCCCTGCCGCTCGTGTCCGGTGCGTTCGGAGTCTGGAAGCGATCGGTGGCCATCGCCGTCGGTGGCTTCACCGAGGGGCACATGGGCGAGGACATGGACATGACCCTCCGGTTCCATCGCCACCATCTGAGCCAGAAGATCCCCTACCGGATCGTGTACGAACCGTCGGCGGTCGTTTGGACCGAGGTCCCCGAAACGGCCCGAGTCCTGCGGCGTCAGCGGATCCGGTGGCACCGCGGCCTTATGCAGGCGGTGCGAGACCACGGGCCGATGGCCTTCAACCCGCGTTACGGGGCGCTCGGGATGGTGACCTGGGCGGCCATGGTGATCTTCGAGTATCTGGCCCCGATCATCGAGTTCATCGGCTGGCTGGTGATACCGACAGCGTGGGCGTTCGGATATCTCAACGCCGAGGCCTTCGCGTGGCTGATCGCGTTCGCATTCGGGATGGGGCTGCTCAACTCCCTGATCGCATTGCTGCTGGATGAGTCGTACGGCTACTTCGATTCCCCCGCCGACACCTCCCGACTACTGGTGATGGCCCTCATCGAGAACTTCGGATTCCGCCAGATGACCGTGTGGTGGCGGATCCGAGCCCTCATGGGCGGGGCCTCGGTCAAGTCGTGGGGGAACATGGAGCGGCGCGGCGTCGTCCGCACGGTCGAAGGCGTCAGCCCTCCTCCAGCTCCTCCAGTGTCTTCGGCCAGTCGTCCTTGAGGAGCCGGGACAGCGATCGGTCGGCGAGGAGCCGGCCGCCCGTCTGACAAGTGGGGCAGTAGTTGGTTTCGTTCTCGGCGTGAACGATCCGCTGGATCGGAGTCCCACAGCGCGGACAGGGCTCGCGGAACTTCCCATGAACCGCCATGTCCTCTCTGAAGGCGGTGACCTTCTTGGGCCACCCGTCGCCCACTTCGGCACGAAGACGGTCGGTCCACTCCTCCAGCGAGCGGACGACCGCTTCGTGGAGATCGGCGACTTCGTCCTCGGTGAGTTGTCGCGTTCGCTTCACCGGTGACATCTTCGCCTCCCAGAGGATCTCGTCGGAGTAGGCGTTGCCGATGCCACTGAAAATCCTGGGGTCGGTGAGCGCACGTTTCAGGGTGCGGTTCTCACCGCGCAGCGCCTCACCGAAGGCCGCCGTGTCCACCTCCAGAGGCTCCACCCCGCCTCGATCGACCAGCTCCAGTGACTCCTCGGAACGGACCAGCCAGATTCCGGCCCGGCGCTTGGTGCCCTGTTCGGTGAGGACCAGAGATCCGGCGTCGAAGTCAAGGGCGGCCAGTCCCACCTTCTTCGGTATGGGTGCCCGTGGCTTCTCCCAACGGAGGCGTCCGGCGATCATCAGATGGATGACGAGGAACAACTCGTCGTCGAACTCGAAGACGATCCGCTTGCCGATCCTCCTCAAGCCTTCGACAGTCTTGCCCACCGGGGCGTCAAAGGGAGGGTCGTAGGTCCGGAGAACCGATGGGGATGAGATGCGGACGCCGGTCACGGG
>CAZGWX010000205.1:0-10183 GCA_964529515.1 uncultured Acidimicrobiaceae bacterium | reverse complement strand
GACCACGACCGACTCCACCCTCGGAGCCGGGTAGAAGACCTGGGGCGGCACGCGGAAGAGCACCCTGGCCGTGCCGTGGATGCCGACCACGACCGATGGAAGCCCGTACTCCTCGTCAGCGGCCCGGGCCGCCAGACGCTCCCCCACTTCGCGTTGCACCATCACCACCAGTCGCACCACTGCGGGGACGGTTCGGAGGATGTCCATGACCAGACCCGTGCCCACGTTGTATGGGAGGTTGGCGACGAACACCCAGGGCGCGTCGCCAAGGGCCGAGGCGAAGTCGACATCCGTTGCGTCTTCGAACCGGAGCTCCACGTCCAGACCCGCGGTGACCTCTTCCAGCACCGGGCGGAGCCCTTCGTCCACCTCGTAAGCGACGACTTTGGCTCCGGCGGCCGCCAGTGCCGCGGTCAGCGTTCCCGTGCCCGCGCCGATCTCGACCACGCGGTCACCCGGACCGACCTGTGCCGCAGCCACGATGCGACGGGTGACGTTGGCATCGGCGAGGAAGTGCTGGCCGAGCCGGTGCCGCGGAGTGAGCTCGTGACGGGCCAGGAGTCGGGCGATCTCGGAACGGGTCTGGCTCAACGCTGGAACACCCTTTCGGCGTTGGCTGTGGTCACCGCGGCGACCTCGTCGGTGGAGATCCCCCAGACTCGCCCCAGCGCAGCCCCAACGAACGCCACCCAGGCGGGCTCGTTGCGCTCGCCCCGGTGCGGCGGAGGCGCTAGATACGGGGTGTCGGTCTCGACGAGTGTCCTCTCGGGGGGCACCAGTTCGGCGCCCAGGCGCACCGTGTCACCGGTCTCGAAGGCGACGACACCGGAGTAAGAGAACATGACCCCTAGGTCGAGAAATCGACGGGTCCAGTTGCGGCCGCCGGTCCAACTGTGGAGCACCGCTACGGCTGCCGCACCGGTCTCGTCCAGCACCTCGTGGACGTGGCTGAAGGCGTCACGACAGTGGACGATCAGAGGCTTCTCTCGCGCGAGGGCCAGTTCGGCGTGAGCGCGAAACGACCGGAGTTGATCGGCGAGCGGCGAGTGCATCCGGTAGCGGTCGAGGCCGGTCTCGCCGATGGCCGCAACTCTCTCCACTAGCTCCTGGATCCCCGGCCACTGGTCGTCGAACCCGGAGGCGTCGTGCGGGTGGAGGCCCGCCGTCGGAAGCACCCGCTCGGGGTGTTCGGCGGCCAGCTCGATCGACGCGACGGAGCTCTCGAGGTCGACCCCGGGAGCGACTACCCAGGCGACGTCCGGGGCGCGCTCCAACAACTCTGCGGGCGTGCGCCCGTCGAGCTGCAGGTGGCAGTGCGTGTCGACCCAGGGCATCGGCGGGACAGTAGGCTCCCACACCGCCATGGACTCAGGGATCACCAGGAAGATGGACGACCTCGGCCGGATCGTCATCCCCGCCGAGACGCGACGGATGTTCAACATCCGTGAGGGTGATCACCTCTACATCGCCGTCGAGGGGAACAACATCGTCCTGCGGAAGATGACCGACACCTGCACCTTCTGCGGCTCGGACGTCAACGTGACCCAGTTCAAGGCAAAAGGCATCTGCAGCACCTGCCGCAGCCAGATTCAGCCCTGACCGATCAGCGCTTCGTAGACCTGCCGTCGTGACACACCGGCCTCAGCAGCGGCTTCCCGCGCCGCCTCGGATGGGGCCATACCGTCTGCTACGAGCCGCTGGGCGGCAGTGAGGGCGGCCTCGGGATCGGGCCCCTGCTTCGGCCGGCCGGAGACGACGAGGGTGAGCTCCCCCTTCACGGGGTCAGGAAAGTGCGTCACGGCCTCGCCAATCGGGCCGACCCACGACTCCTCGTGGAGCTTGGTCAGCTCCCGTGTCACGGCGACCACTCGATCTGGGCCGCTTTCCGACGCCAGGTCCGTCACATCCTGGGCGAAACGGTGGGGGCTGATGAAGAGGACGGTGGGCCGCTCATCGGCGGCAATCGAGGCCAGACGATCCTTCCGGTCCTTCCCTTTGCGGGGCAGAAAGCCCTCGAACACGAATCGGTCGGAGTCGAAGCCCGACAACACCACGGCGGTCGTCACCGCCGAAGGGCCGGGAATGACAGTGACCGCGTGCCCTGCGTCCCGTGCCAGTCGCACCAGCCACGCTCCGGGGTCGCTCAATGCCGGCATGCCGGCGTCGGAGACGTAGGCCACGTCACGGCCCTCCGCCAGGTGGGCCACGACCTCGGCGCTTCGCTCCTTCTCGTTTCCGGTGAAGAGAGACCTCACGGGCACCTGGACTCCGAGACGCGACAGCAACTTGGCTGATCGCCGGGTGTCCTCGGCGTAGATGATGTCCACAGCGGCCAGAGTCCGGCGAAGGCGATCGGTGACGTCGTCGAGATTGCCGATCGGCGTACCGCAAACATAGAGACGCCCTTCACCCATTCGCGGCCAGCCTCGTGCCCGGAGCCGGCGGTTCTATGTCCGCCGGCAGCTCGATCATCCACCTCGCACCGCGCACCCACATGAGACGGTTGGGGCGAAGGACTGCGGAACTCATCACCACGAAGTCTCGCGTCAACGCCACGACTTGGAGCGGCCGGTCCATGCCGAAGCCGTGCACCGAAGAGCCGGGGATGACGATTGCGGCACTTGGACCGGATCCGCGGAGTCCCCGCCAGCGAGCCAGGAAAGTGGTGGCCTTCCGAACAGGCCCGAAACCCGGGACCTCCACCTGCACGGGCTCGCCTCAGTCGAGCCCGTAGGCGACCTTGATCATCTCGCCCACCGCGGGATCATCGGCGACGACAAAGTGGAGATAGCCGCCCTGCTCGTCGATCCAGACGTAGTCCTCCTCGGCCACCGCGACCCGCTGGAAGTCGAGCAGAGCCTGACGCAGCTCCTGAAGGTCTTCCACCGTGTCACCCACGTAGACGAGGACGAACGCCGCCCGGTCGCTCCCGTCGTACCACTGGTGGTAGTAGTCGCCGCCCCAACCGTCCGACGCCGTCAGCGACTCGGACTCGCCGAGGAGCTGGTCGAACATGAGCCTCAGCCCCTGTTCCCCCCAGGTCGAGGTGACGACGAGCTCATAACCCGGCACCTCGACGGGGCGAACCGGGATAGACGCCGGGACGTCGCGCTCGTAGTCGGACGGAGTGATCACCTGCTCGGTCGACCCGGGTAGCCCCGGCATGGTCTGATATGCATCGTTGACGGCCTCCCAGCCACCGTTCTCGTACAGCGCCTGGACAAACCCCAACCCGGCCATGTAGGGGAAGAGGAGCGAGTCCTGAATGAACTGAGGCATGGCGTCGAGGACCGAAGTGTCGGCCTGCAGGGACTCGCCGAGCAGCAGGCCGAGGTCGCGCTGACCCAGTGTCTGCATCCAGTGGAGCTCGGCCAGTGTTGCATCCCCCTCGACAAGGGCGAGAAAGGCAGCCGCCTCGTCCCAGCGGTCGGTGTCGGACATGTCGGTCCGATGAGTCTCGAACTCAAAATGCTGGTCGGTGAGCGCGTGTGTCAGCTCATGGATCATGGTGCCCTGCTGGACGAGGCTCAAGCCCTCGGCACGCGCGGGCACGACGATCTCGCGAAGCTCACCGTCGTAGAAACCGGCCACCTGCTCGCCGTAGAGGTCGCGCAACATTTGCTCAAGGTTCGAGGCCTCGGGGAGGAGTCCCAACAGCCGATAGAGGGCCTGGTCCGCGGGAAGGTCCTCGAGGCCCTCGGCCACCGCAGCGAGCACACGACTCTGGAACTCGGCCTCCCCAACCACGGTGATGGTCGGCGTCTCCAGGAACGGCAAGCCTCTGATCTTCTGGGTCTGGACCATGAGGTCTTCCAGCTGCGCGACGACCTCGTCGGGCAGGTCGAGTCCGCTCAGGTCGGGCAGAGTCGTCGTGGTTGCGTCCGTGGGCTCGGTGGTCGTGGTCGGTCCTGCGGCGGTGGAAGAGGTGGCAGTTCCGGCGCTGGTGGTGGTGGAATCGTCCGTGGACGAAGTGCACGCGGCGGTCAGTAGGGCGAGCGCGAGCGACCACGCAAACAGTTGTCGGGACCGGAGAATCCGCATTGGCCGTCAGGTTATCGGCACCCGCGAATTGCGCCTTGAAGCTGTCCCCCCGCGGACGGCTGGCTGGTTTCGCCGCGCCCGGGCAGTGGTACTACCCAGGCATATGAATTCCACAAGTTCACCCGTCCGAGTCGGCGTGGTCTCCACCTTTCCGCCGACACGGTGCGGTATCGCCCGCTTCGCTTCTTCACTGACGAAAGGACTGGCCAAAGCGGATTCCTCAATCGACGTCGACATCGTCCGCCTCATCCGCGAGGCCAACCCACGTGTGGCTCACGCGCCCGTGGTGATGGAGATCGATCCCGACAGCAGGGTCGGGCGTCGCTCGGCGGCACGCCTGCTCAGCGGGTACGACGTCGCTCTCATCCAGCACGAGTTCGGCATCTATGGGAGAAACGACGGCGAGTCGGTCGTCGACCTCGTCCGGCATATCGATGCCCCAAGCGTGGTGGTCCTCCACACAGTGCTTCCCCGCCCCAGCGAACGCCAGCGTCAGATCACCCACGACCTGGCTGCCGAAGCGATGCTCGTTGTCCTGTGCCGCTCGGCCGCCGAAATGCTCGAGCGGAGCTACGGGATACCCGCCGAAAGGGTGGAGGTCATCCCCCACGGATCGTCATGGTCGCCCGTGCGACCCAACCCCGGCCCCCGCCGTGAGCTGATCACCTGGGGCCTACTGGGGCCGGGCAAGGGAATCGAGCGATGCCTTCAGGCCCTGACCCACCTCCGCGATATCGACCCCCCGGTCAGATATCAGGTCGTCGGAAGGACCCACCCCGTGGTGGCGGAGCGCATGGGCTTCTCTTATGGAGCCATGTTGGAAGGCATGGCCCGCGAATTGGGCGTGTCGGACATGTTGGAGTTCGTCCACCGGTATGTCGACGACTACGACCTCTTCCGGATGGTGGCTGCGTCGGACGTGGTCGTGGCGCCGTACGACAACAATGAACAGGTGTCATCGGGTGTGATCGCGGAGGCGGTCGGGATCGGTAGGCCCGTGGTGGCAACCCAGTTTCCGTATTCGGAGGAGATGCTGAACACCGGTGCGGGAATCACCGTCAGCCACGACCCGGAGGCCATGGCCGATGCGCTGCGGCGACTGCTCACCGACGAGGACCTCTACGACGAAGCCGCCGCGACCGCGGCCTCCATATCGCGGAGCCTCGACTGGCAGTCGTCGGCCGAGCGCTACGCGGAACTCCTGCGAAACCTTGCCTCGTCACTCGCCACCGCCTGATTTATCCGAGACAATCCTTCATTCGGGCGTCCCGACGTTCGACAATGAATCCGTGACCATCGCAACCCGGTCGGCACACGAGATGCGACCGGATCCCAGCCGCATCGTGCTCCGGCCGTTCCTTCTCGAGCCCGGGCCGACCACCGCAACCAGACTGGAGAGGATCGTCGGCCGGGTGACGGACATGCCGGAATCGGTGGCCGAACGCTTGGTCGGCGAACTGCGCGAGCGGCACGGGGCGCGCCATGCTGACCTCGAAGGCGCCTGGCGCTCTCACCTCGAGATGGGGGCCGGGATATCCGAGGCCGTAGACGCCCTGACTGACCCCACCCGACGCCTCCTCATGGGGGCACTGCTCACTCAGGGTTACGCCTATGAAGCCGCTGCTCTCACCAACCCGTCCATCGTGCCGTTCGGTGATGCGGTGGACGGCACGCAGCCTTTCGTGATCAGCCTCCGCGCCATCGGCGAGGGGCACATCTCGTCTATCGCTTTCGCCACCGGGCGCGTCCAGGCAGACGGGAGCGTCGAGCTCGACAAGCGTCACCACCAGTCGACGAACGGAAAGCGTCGGCCCGCCCAACACCGGAAAGACACATTCCGCCAACGGCTCGCCGAGCTCGGCTCCGGCGCCGCCGATGACGCCATGCTCGACCTGCTGCCCGATGACTTCGACCGCGACGACGTGTCCCGGGCGGCCAATCAGGCACTCGACTGCGACCACAATCCGGCGTCACTCGAAGGGACCATGAGGCGGATGCACTGGCTGGCGGACTCGAGCTACGAGGTCTCGTTCGACGCCTCGCTGCCGATCTCGGAGCACGTCCTGTCGCCCGCGGCGCCGATCGAGAGCAACGGCATGGAGGACGCCCGGTTCGTGCGCTTCACCGACGACGACGGTGCGCATACGCATTTCGCCACCTATACGGCGTATGACGGGACCCGAATCCTTCCCCAGCTGATTGAGACCGCCGACTTCCACCGGTTCTCGATCTCGACCCTGTCCGGGCCGGCAAGCCACCACAAGGGCATGGCGATCTTCCCACGCCGGGTGTCCGGGGATTATGTCGCTCTCTCCCGGCATGACGACGAGCGCACCTTCGTTCTCCGGAGCGAGGAGATCGGCGTATGGCGAAACGCCGAGGTGGTGTACGAGCCTGAGATGGACTGGGACTTGGTCAAGACCGGAAACTGTGGCTCACCGATCGAGACCGAACACGGATGGCTCGTGATCACCCACGGGGTCGGCCCCATGCGGCGTTATGTGATCGGGGCGCTGCTCCTCGATCTGGACCAGCCCGAGAAGGTTGTCGCCCGGCTCCACCAGCCTCTCATCGAACCGACCGAGAGCGAGTCGTTCGGATACGTCCCGGACGTCGTCTACTCCTGTGGGAGCATGATCCACGCGGGCAACCTGATCCTGCCGTTCGGCTACTCGGACGTCGGAGTCAAGGTCGCCGTCGCCCCGCTCGACGAGCTGATCGCGGCGATGTCGTAGCGGCTGGAGTTCGTCAGCAACCGCGCCCTGACGATGGAGCCCAACGCAGACAGGGTCGATTCGGCGCCCCGGTTCTGGTTGACTCCGCCCTCCTGCAGACCGTCATAGCCGGCCCCGGTTGCCATGTCGTACATCACGAGACCCTCGTCGTTGGCCCCAAAGAACCAGGCGACAGCCGTCTGGGCCAGGTTCATCCAGCGTTCCTCACCGGTCTGCTCGAACGCCGCGGCACAGGCGTCGGCCATGGCCCAAGCCTCGATCGGCTGCTGGTCGAAGCCTGGCTTCGCATCGCCGCGGGCACGCCCGCCCACGGGGGTGAAGCTGAATCCGCTGGTTCCGAACTCCTCCTCGACCAGCCAGTCCAGCAGGGCAAGGCCCCGCTCGACCATGGCCCCGTCACCCATTTCGGCTCCTGTGCGGATGATGGCCTCGGGAAGCCGTGCGTTGTCATAGGTGAGACGCCTCGCGGGCCATGCCCACTTTCCCGGTGCCGGCTGGGGAAGGCCGGGCACGACACGATCCAGGAAGGAGCCCACGAGCGGATCGTCAGCCAGGATGCGTCGCGACGCCATCGCCCCCAGAACCGCATACGCCACCGACCGGGGGTGAGCAGAACGGAAGCTGTAGATGCCTGCCTGAAAAGCGTCGACTACGACATCTTCGAGGTGGTTCACCCCGATGACCTCGCCGAGACCCCAGATCGCCCGTCCATGGCAGTCGTCACTGCCGCGCCGATCGGTCCACCGGCCGGACTCGTCCATGCGGTTGTGCCAGCCACCGGCTTCGAGTCCGCTGACCGTGAAACCCAGATAAGGAGACAGTTCCAGCTCGTCCACCACGCCCGCCAACCACGCTCGACAGAGCACGACCAGAGCCCGGGCATTGTCATCCGTGGTGTATCCGTGTCCGCGGCGGGGCTGATCGTGCCACGAGTGTTCGAACAGCCCGGTCTCGTCCGTGAGGCGTCGCAGGTGGTCGAGACGGAACGAAGCGGGCCCCTCGATGTGCGCGATGGCGGTGGTGTCAGCAGGCATGTCAACGGCTCCATACCCCCTCAATCCGGAGCGGAACACTCAGAGACTCGATTGCTGCGTAATGTCGGCCCCGTGGGGCTGGCGCCCTCCGTGTACGGTTCTGTGCACACATGACAGGCACAACCCCAATTCTCCAGGGGGAGGCCACCTCGGACTATTCACCAACGTCCTGGGAATGGCCCAACCGGAGGCCATGGGCCCTGTTCGTGCTCACAGCACTCCTGTACGCCGTCGGCTCACTCGTCGCCCTGCTCGTGCAGCGCGACTCCGGGCTCTCCGGAGCGTTCTTCATTCCCGCCGGGGTCACCGTTGCCTTCCTGCTCCGAACCGAGCGCAGGCACTGGTGGCTCGTCATAGTGGGAGCCATCGTGGCGGAGGTCGGAATGGACCTCGCGTGGGGTTTTCAGCCTGGGGAGACCGCCTTCTACGCCATTGGCAACTCGCTCGAGCCCCTCCTCGGGGCCGCCATTGTCTCCGCCAATGTCCGCGCAGTCGACCTGAGACGGGTCGCTCACCTGGGATGGTGGGTCGCCGGAGCCGTCCTGGCGGGACCGGCTGTAGGAGCGGCCATCGGCGCCGTCGGGTCGAGTGTTCTCGCAGGGGGCGACTTCGCCCGAGTGTTCCCGCAATGGTGGCTCGGCGATGCCTTGGGGGTTGTCATCGTCGGAGGGCTCATCCTGACACTGAACACCACGCCGAGCGGGGCAACGCTGGCCTCGCTGCGTGGGGCTGGGCTCCTCATCGGGTTGATCGCCCTCACCACCGCGGTGCTCAGCCAGTCCAACCTCGACTACCTGTTCACGGTCCTCATCGGCATCGTCATCGCCGGCACGGCGTTCGGATCACACACCGTTGCCGTAACGGCGGTCGTGATCTCGGCCACCATCGCCGTGTACAGACTGTTGAGCGACACACCGTTGGCGAGTGCCATGCTTCCGGAGAAGGCACTGATGCTCCTCAAGATGAACCTCGGGACGTTCACACTGGCGGGGTTCCTCGTGGCTGCGCAACAAGCGGACACGGCGCTGGCCGAACGGCGGCGCGGTCGGGACCAGGCGACGGCCATTCGCCTCCAGGAGGGGCTGCTCCCCCGGTTGGATCTCGAATACGACCAAGTCGAAATCGCGGCGAGGTACGAGGCGGCGACGGATCACATGATCGCCGGCGGCGACTGGTACGACGCCTACCCATTGCCGGACGGCCGTATCGGGCTGACCGTCGGGGACGTGATCGGCCACGGGCCGGATGCTGCAGCCTCCATGGGACGGCTGCGCACCGCGATGGCGGTGCTGGCACCTCTGACCCGCGACCCAGGCGAACTCCTCTCCCGTCTCCACACGGTCGTGAGCGGGCCCAACGGGACTCGGTACGCCACTGCCCTGTGTGCCACTCTCGATCCGAAGACCGGGACCCTCGATCATGCGTCCGCCGGCCACCCCCCGATGCTGATGGTCGCCCCGGGGATGGAACCGACGTGGGTGTCCGGCGGGCTTTCCGCACCACTGTCCGGCCCGCCGGAAGGACGGCGAGTCCACGAGACCATCCAGCTCCCGGAAGAGGCGACCCTGGTGTTGTACTCCGACGGCCTTGTGGAAAGGCGCGGGGACACCATCCAGTCCGGTCTCGACATACTCAGAGACGCGCTGACTGCGGCGCGGGATGGAACGGCGGTGGAGATCTGCAACGGGATCTTCGAAGCGATGGAAGTGGACGCCAACCCGCACGACGACGTCGTCGTCATGGTCGTGAAGCGGCGGGCTCGGGCGAAGGCCGCTCACTGAGGATACGTCTGTCGACTGGTATTCTGCGCGCCGCCTCGTTGGGGCGTGAATCGTTCGACCGGTGGAGGACGTAATGGGTAGAGACGAAGCACGAGAACTCCTGACCGCCGCGCTTGACGAACTAGGCGAGGGCAATGCCATCGTGCACGTCTCGGGCGAGATCGACATTTCGACGGTGGAGGTCATGACCGCCCGTTTCCACGAAATCGCATCGGGCCACTACCGGAACGTCATCCTGGACACGAGCGAGGTCGCGTTCATGGACTCGAGTGGACTTCACGCCCTGATCGAGTGCAAGCGGATCCTCCACGACAGCGGGACGAGGATCATCCTGGTGTCTTCCAAAGCCGTGAAACGCATCCTGGAACTGGTCTTCCCCGACCCGCTCTTCGCCGTGCGCGTTGACACGTCCGAAGAGGCGATGGCCGCACTCGAAGAATCCTGACTCGACGCACATCTCGGCGTTTGGGCGCCCTCGCCTGGAGGTATCCACCCGGCACTGACAAAAGGAGGCCGAATGAACGACGCCATGGTGAACGAACTGCTCTACCAGGCCCTCGAGACGGAGTTGGGAGGCGTTGAGGTCTACCGC